>JALVEU010000379.1 GCA_027030565.1 Gammaproteobacteria bacterium
GCTCTACCGTTTTCGAGTACACGGGCAGGAACACCAGGCCGTTCCAATCGGCGATGGAGTGGCTGCGGTCGTAGAACGAAAGGCCGCCTTCCAGCCATTCCCGCGCCGGCCAGGCCTCGACCCAGAACAGCCGAGCCGGGGCGTCCTTGGGACAGGCCGCCTGCTTCGCCGGGTAGAAATCGTCCACGTTGGCGACCCGGATCTCCGGCGCGGGCTCGCCCGCAACCGCGCCGTGCACCCAGACCAGACGCCGTCCGATCTGCTGCTGCTCCGGGGGGACTCCAGAGGGCGGTGCGCCACCGAGCCGTGTGCGGTCGTAGGCCTCGGCGCCGTCGTAGACGCGCAGCAGTCCCCAGATGCCGTTCCACATCTCGTCCTGGGCGGTGAAGCGCCAGAGATAGTCGGCATGGGGGGCATTGAGGATCACATTGTTCAGGGGCGGGAGGTCCATCTCGAAGTGCTCGGAGATGCCGATCTCCTGGGCGCTCACCAATGGCGAGTCGGGGTTGGCCACCTCCCGGGGCCAGCGCAGGCCCTCCACGGAGAAGACATGCTGCACCTCCTGGGCGCCCTGCACCATGCGGATCTGGATCCGCTCGCCCTCATAGGCCTCAAGCATGGGCGTGCAAGGATCGCCGTGGATCCAGGAATTGAACGCGTTGGCCGGGTTGCCTCGGCCCGCCACCCCGCCCCGGGCCTGGCGGCGGGGCGAAGGGGCCTGGAATGCGCCCGCGCGAAACGCCTCCACCCGTTCGGCGAGTGCGGCAGGTTCCGGACAGGGCCGCATGGGGTGATCGACGGAACGGCCCTCGGCCGAGAGCCGCAGCGGCAGTGGCGCGTTGCGGTAGTTGACCACGTAGGGGTCGTGGTGGTTCTTCGAGATCGCCTCCGGCGCCAGCGGCGGGGCCACCGGCACGCCGTGCCGGCTGCGCAGCGTCTCCCGCCGTTGGCGCAGCCGCTCAGCGGCTTCCCGGGGCAGCACCCCAGCCTGGGCGACGAGCCGGTCGATCCCCTGTCGCTCGTCGGGCGCGTCGCCGCCCTCAGCGCCCCGCCCTGCGCGATGCGGTGCATACACCAGTGCGAAGTCGGCCACCGCCATGGCGAACTCCCGGTGATCCGGATGCGTATCCGGGTCCTCGGCGTCCACGATGAGGGCATGAGTGCCGGTGGCGTCCTGGCCGTTGCATTGCCCGCTCTCCAGGCGCGGACCATCGCACATGGGTGTACCGTCGGCGCGCAGCCAGCGACTGCCCGCGGGCTCCACCAGGAGCGCCGCGTAGAAGCCGTGCTGCTGGATGGAGGACGGTGCGAAGTGGTCGTGGGTGAACACGGTGCGGATGGTGCGGTCGGGTCCCGTGTCGGAGCCGGTGAGGGGATCGGCGTACCAGCGCTGCACCGTGGACTGGTGGAACGGCTCCAGGTCGGGCTCCCGGTCCGCGCAGACGCGCTCCAGGTGCAACCGAGCCGGCAGGGACTCGAGCCCCCCGTGGCCGCGCGGCCGCCAGCCCCCGAACCGGTGTGCGGCGCACAGGCGCTCCAGCACCGCATCGGCCGCCAGGGTGCCGTCCTCGTAGTTGAAGCCGTTGCCCGAGCCGTCGGAGGCGGTCACGTCGAACTTGACCAGGTGGATGTGCTGGCCGATGGTGTCGGTGGGGGTCTGGACCTGGAAATCGTCCAGTTCGAGCTCCTTGGGGGTGCGGTTGGTGTGCCGGAACTCGATGCACTCGCCAGACTCGGCGCGAAAGAAGAAGGGCTCCACGTCGGCCGTGGTGGTGTTCTCCAGGCGCTCGGCGTCCGCACGGAGGACATTCACCCGCGCCTGCGGGTCGTGCCAGCCGGCCTCGTTCACCACCAGATCGAGCTGGATCGCCGCCACCTCGTAACGGCGGGTGCGGACCGGACCAGCGTGTCCGTCCGGGTCCGCCACGCAGGGGTCCGCGTAGGGTGCGCCGGGCCGGGGCGCATGCCCATTGACTATGAACAGTGCGCCCCTCCCCTCCGGGGTCACGGAGCGATAGCCGCGCCCCACGGCTGGCATGGGCCTCCCGTCGGGCCGCACCAGGCTCGACGCACGGGCGGCATGCACCTCCATGGCCCGCCGTTCTTCGGGCTCACCGTCGGCCTGCAACGTCTCGATGGCCGCCCGCTCGAGTTCGGCGCTGAAGTCCCCGGTGCGCAGTGCGAAGCGCACCAGTTCCTCGGGCGTCATGTCCCTCTGCGCCTCTGGAGGGACCTGTGAGACCACCCGCGTCCCCTCCCCCGTGAACACGTGCCGCGGCAGGCCGCCGTCCTCGGCCAGGTCCAGGGGCGGCTGTGGTGCCCGGTGTCCGGGACGACCGGGGATGTAGAAGGGATACCCGGGAAATCCCGCGTCCCCGTAGGTAGGGGCAGGCGGCAGGGCCTGCCCGGGCAGCGGCACCAGGGCCGGAATGGGGGTGCCGCTGGGCACGGTGCGCCCGACCAGCGGATCGTCACGCATCGCCGTCTCGCCGGTGGCGGGGTCCGTGCCGGGGCCCAGTTCGCCGTCGGGCAGGTAGCGGCTGCCATCCTCGAACACATCGTGCACCCGCCACAGGGCCCACATCCCTTGTGCGAAATGGGGGTAGAGATGGCAGTGGAAGATGGAGTCGCCGGGTGTCACGTTGCGGTTGCCACTGCCCCCATAGTGGATGGGATAGGTGAAGCCCTGCTGGGGCGCGATGGTCTGGGAGTCCAGGTAGGTCCCCGTCTCCCGTTCCGGCTCGTCGGCGCGCTGGGCGAGCCACTGGTGGGCGTGCAGGTGGAAGACGTGGGTCTCCTTGGGGCCGGCGTGCAGGTTTCGGAACTCCACCCGGTCCCCGAGATAGGAGTGGTAGACGTTGGAGGGATCGTCGGCATAGGCGGGACGCCCATCGGGGAGGAAACCGGGCAGCAGGGCCGGGTCGCCATTGGCCCAACTCTGCAGGAAGAACTCCTCGTACAGACACTCCAGGCATCGGGCAGCCGGGCCGATGCCCTTGCGGTTGGCGAGGAGCAGGGTCCCCATGCCGGAGGCACCGTAGTTGATGGCGAAGCCGTCGCCCACCCCCTCGAGCATGTACTCCCGAGCCAGCTCCTGGAAGGCGTCCGCATAGAAGGTCTTGAGCTCGTCGTGGAAGATCACCGTGAACTCACGAAAGGCCGGGGCCTTGGGTCCGCCCTTCCGGTCCCGGCAGCGAGGCTGTCCGGCATAGGGGCCCAGACAGTCCGCCACGATGGCGGTCAGGTCCCCGTGGACCAGCTCGTAGGTCTTGGGCACGCCCTCCACGGGACGCAGCATCTCGAGCACTGGCCCCCCGCGCCGGCTTGCCTCGTAGTCGAGCAAGGCGGGCGCGGTGGCCCGGGTCCGCGCAAGCGCCAACTCTTCGGGGCGCACCTGGCTGCGGAGCCACCGACTGCCCTCGGGCTCCACGTGCACGGCACCGAACAGTCCGTGCACCAGCGAGCCCCCATCGCCTTCTCCGCCGGCCGGCGCACCATTGCTGAAGAACAGGTGCGTGCCCACGCGCTCGGCCCGGTAGCGGTACACGAAGCAAGTGCCGGGGGGAATGGCCTGGATGCCGGAGACCCTGGGGTCCGAAGGCGGCAGCCACTGGTCTTCCGGGGCCTCGCAGGGCCTTCCGCCGATGGGGGTGAGCCCTGCGACGGTGATGGACGCCAGTCGCGTGCGCGGCCAGTCGGCGCCATGGACGGGCGTGCCATCCGGTCCGGTTCCTTCCGCTTCGGCCACCCCCACCACGGGCTCGGGGACCTCGGGCGACTCGGGCTCGCCGAGCGCCCCGTAGTCACGCGCATAGGCATAGTCGGGGGGATAGCGCCGGGTGCCGGGATCCACACCGGGCAGGTCCCGCCAGCGGCAGCTGGAGCGGTCCGGCCATTCGGCCAGGAGCCGGTTGGTGAACCGGATCTCCAGGACGTCCCCCTCGTTGACGCGCAGGACCAGGGGTCGCGGCCGCTTGGTGGGCCGCAGCCGCACGTCTCCGGGACAGGTGGAATCCCCCACGGGCAACCCGCTGCTAGCCTCGACCAGGTCGCGCTCCAGCGCGTAGATCATCCCGTACGGGTTGACCGAGCCGAAGCGGTTGTACACCAGGGGCTGATCGAGGGCCGCCACAGCGGCACGCACGATACGGCCCGTGGCGGCCGGCTGCAGGGTGGTGCCGGGGACCCCATCGGGAGGGATCAGGGCACAGCCGCCCAGCAGGAAAACGGCAAGGAGCAGGGTTCGGATCATCTGGATGCCCTCCCGGCTCACTCGATCTCGATGGCATCGAGGAGCAGTGTGCTGGGAGTCGAGAAGCGGCGCCGGGCCGTCGGGCCGGGCGGCCGGTCGTTGGCACCGCGCCGCTCCCCGTTGGAGACCAGCCAGCGCAGGGTGCCTGTGAAGCCGCCGAGCGGCTCCCACACCGAGACGCACCAGTCCGTGTCGAACAGCGTGTTGCGCGCCGGGTCGGACATCTGGGCCAGCGGCGTGCGTACCGGCTGCCTAGGCGCGGTGACGTCTCCGTCCGGATAGGCCAGGAACAGGGCGAAATCGTTGTATCGACCCTGCAGAGGGGAGATGAACTTCCAGAAAAAGCGCAGGCGCTCACCCGTGGCGATGGTCACATCCTCGAGATCGACCCAGGCCCCGTCGGCCCCATAGGTGCGCCTGCCCAGCGGGTCGGCGAACTCGAACGCCTGCGTATCGGCCGGTTTCACACCCGGTGCACCGGCCGAATCGATCCGTTCGCCATCGTCGTCGCAGGCCCGCCAGTCGTCCAGTACGGCGAGGAAGTCGCCGTGTACGGGCCGGACCTGGCCGGCGCTGTCGGGCAACGGAAAGGCGTTGGCGGTGAAACAGATGCCCGCCGTACGCAGGCCGGTGAAATCGCCCCGCTGGAACCGCGCGTTGGTACTGAACGGATCAGGCAGTGGCATGATGCCCCTCCCGGGCGCTGCCCGGCTGTTCCCAAAAGGCCCTCCGGGGCATCCGGCATAAGGAGGGGCTGGATTCGGACGTGTTGTTGTCGGAGCGCGACCGTCCTCTCTGTATTGGAGTGTAGGTCAGCATATGCACCTGCGCCAGTGCGGCATACTGGCAACCCCGCCCCTGTGCTATATTCCCCCACAGTGCGATACCGGCCCTGCCCCATGCGGCGCTTCCACCACATCCGCCTGCTCATGCGTCCGTCGCCGACGCTGCTCCTCCTGCTGATGCTGCCCGGGTGGTGCATGGCCGCACCCCCCGGTCCCGAGGCCATGTCGGATCCAGCGCCCCACGATCCCGGCTGGGAGCGCCTCAAGCGCGAGTGGGCCGATTTTCTCGACGCCCTCGGTGCATATACAGCAGACAAGCAGCGTCAGGCGCTGGAAGAAACGCAGCGGCTGCTGCAGGCCCTGGACCAGCAGATCGCGGTGCTCCAGTCCGCGCTCGAAGCCCAGTGGTCGAAACACGCCGATGCAGGACGGCGCAGGACGGAACAGGCCTTGCGCGAGCTGCAACGAGAACGCCAGGCCCTCGCCCGTTGGTACGAACGGATGCAACGGGCCTCCAGCGCCCAATGGGAAGAGGCCAAACGCCGCTTCGACCAGGCCTACAGAGCCGCCGAGAAGCGCCTCGACGAGCTGTTGGGGCAGCACGAGCGCCCCACCCGGCCGCGGCACGCACCGGCGTCGTCACCGCCGACCACGCAGATCTGAGCGTCTTTTAAGGCCTTGGGCGATCTGGCCCAGGCACCGTAGCGGGCGAATCCTCATGAAAGGCTCCAACATCCATGAGATCCCGGAATTGCACGGGCGCACGGGGGTGTTCGCCGACCGTAGAGACGCCGGGCGGGTGCTGGCCGGCATGCTCGATGCCTACGAAGGCAGCGGGGCACTGGTGCTGGCCATCCCCTCGGGTGGCGTGCCCGTGGGCCTGGAGATCGCCCGAACCCTGCACCTGGAGCTGGATGTGGCCGTGGTCAGCAAGATCCTGTTCCCATGGACCACCGAAGCGGGTTTCGGTGCCGTGGCCTTCGACGGGACCGTGTGGATCGACCCGGAACGCACCGTAGGCATGACCGAGGCGATGATCGAGCAGCAGGTGCAGGAGGCGCGCGCCAAGGTGACGCGGCGTATGCGCCTCCTGCGCGGCCAGCGGCCGCTCCCCCAGCTCCATGGCAGGACGGTGATCCTGGTGGACGACGGGTTGGCCTCGGGCTCGACCATGCGCGTGGCCCTTATGGCAGTAAAGCGGCTGCAGCCGGGCGCCGTGATCGTGGCGGTGCCCACCGGCCATGCGCGCACGGTGGTGGCGCTGGCCCGCGAGGCCGACGCGCTCTATTGTGCCAACATTCGCAGCGGACCGCAGTTCGCTGTGGCGGAGGCCTACCGCATGTGGTACGACGAGGACGAGGGGGAGGTCGCGCGAATGCTGGCCGCCTTTCGGCCCGACGAGGGCTGATTCCGGTCAGGCGGTGCCGGCGTTGCGGTCGGTAGGGCTGTGGTAGTAGCTGCTCTCTTCCGCCGACTGGCGCACCTCGTCGAAGAGCTGCTGAAGACGGAGATCGGCATCGCTCACGGTGGCGCAG
>JALVEU010000380.1 GCA_027030565.1 Gammaproteobacteria bacterium
TCATAGACAAGGGATCATAGACAAGCCGACGAAAGGTGTGCGATGACATGGCGACAGTGCCGGCCATGTGCCAACACAAACACGCGCCTTACGGTCGGTCGGGGAGGTAGCAGCAAGGAGTAAGGCGCCACGGCCGGGGCCGGCCGTAACCCATTGATTTTATGGCGCTCCCAAGGGGTTTCGAACCCCTGTTGCCGGCGTGAGAGGCCGGAGTCCTGGGCCACTAGACGATGGGAGCAGATCGCTCGGCCACGGCACGAGCGAGGTGGTATTATACGCACTCGAAATCGAGGAACAAGCCGGCCGAGACAGGACGCCCACCATCGACACGTCACCAATAATAATCCCGCGCGACCAGCACAACATTTCCCGCGCCAACATCAGCGAACATGCCCTCAAGGTCCTCTACCGCCTGCACAAGGCCGGTTACGAGGCCTACCTGGTGGGCGGCGGCGTGCGCGACCTGCTGCTGGGCCGCCACCCCAAGGACTTCGATATCGCCACCAATGCGCTGCCCGACGAAGTGCGCGCCCTGTTCCGCAACTGCCGTCTCATCGGCCGCCGCTTCCGCCTCGCCCACATCCACTTCGGTCGCGAGATCATCGAGGTGGCCACCTTCCGCGGCCAGCCCGAGGACGAGCACAGCGAGGAGGTCGCCAACGGCGAGGGCATGCTGGTGCGCGACAACGTCTATGGCGATCTGGAGAGCGACGCCTGGCGGCGTGACTTCACCATCAACGCCCTCTATTACAACATCGCCGATTTCTCGGTAGTGGACTACACCGGCGGGCTCGAGGATCTGCGCGAGGGCGTGCTGCGCATGATCGGCGAGCCCGTGGTGCGCTTCGCCGAGGACCCGGTGCGCATGTTGCGCGCCGTGCGCTTCGCCGCCAAGCTGGAGTTCCGCATCCCGGAAGACCTCGGCGCCACCATCCGCGCCGAGGCCGAGCGCATGACCAGTGTGCCGCCGGCGCGCCTGTTCGACGAAGTGCTCAAGCTGTTCCTCTCCGGCCACGCCCAGCGCACCCTGGAGCTGCTGCGCGAGTACCGCCTGTTCGGCTACCTGTTCCCGCTCACCGAGGAGATGCTGGAGGACAACGATCCCTTTGCCCTGCCGCTCATCCGCCAGGCCATGGTCAACACCGACGCGCGCATCATCGCCGACAAGCCGGTGACGCCGTATTTCCTCTATGCCGTGCTGCTGTGGCCGCCGGTGCAGCGCGCCTGGCAGCACCATCTCGAACAGGGGCAGAGCGCCATGCAGGCCATGCACCTGGCGGCCGACGAGGTACTGGCCCACCAGCGCGACTACATCACCATCCCGCGGCGCATCCAGAACCCCATCAAGGACATCTGGTTCGGCCAGTGGCGGCTGGAGAATCGCCGCGGCAAGCGCCCGCTGGTGTTCGCCGAGCACCCGCGCTTCCGCGCCGCCTATGACTTCCTGCTGTTGCGCTGCGGCACCGGCGAGACCGATCCCGAGATCGGCCAGTGGTGGACGGACTTCCAGGAGCAGGACGACGAGGGGCGCCGGGCCA
>JALVEU010000381.1 GCA_027030565.1 Gammaproteobacteria bacterium
GCGCTGCCCCTCGCCCGCGATGCGCAGCAGCAGGTCCCAGCCGGGGTCCATGCCCGCCTGCGGATCCACGCCGCCGATCTCCAGCAGGGTCTGGCGACGGAACAATACGGTGGACAGGGGGATGCCATCGTGCAACAGCAACTGCAGGGGATCGAAGTGCGGCGACGCCTGCGGTTCGCAGCCGGTCCCCGCACGGGGCTGGTCGCAGCGCTCCGCATCGCTGTAACACCCGACGCGTTCGCTGCCTTGCAGGCAGGTGCCGAGCAGCGCCAGGTGCTCGGGATGCAGCCACACCCCAGCGTCCACGAAGCCCACGAACTCTCCCCCGGCGCTGTCCAGCGCCGTACTCAGAAAGGCGCTACGGTCCCCTTCCGCGGTCGCCGCCAACGGCCGGACCACCAGGTCGTCCGGGGGCGGGTCCCCCAACTCTTCGAGTTCCGACAGCGCCCCGGCCGGAACGAGGATCTCCGCCGGTCTGCACGTCTGGGTACCGATGCTCTGCAGTGTGGTACGCAGCGCCTCAGGCTGCCCGGCCGCCCAGACGGCCAGCGTCACCACGGGACCTTCCGGTTTCAAGCCGCGTCCTCCGGGACCTCACGGATTCGGGGCAGCACATGGCCGCCCGCGAGGGCGGACAGCGTGGCTGCACTCGGGGAAATCAGGCAATGCGGATCAAGCATACACGAAACGCCAAAGGATACCGTGACCCGGCCCGCGCCACTCCGCTGAGCCCAGCACGACAAAACACGCGCGCCACCGGCCTCGGGACGGCCCTCAGGCCCGCTCGAACACCGCCATGGACTCCACGTGTGCGGTGTGGGGGAACATGTCCAGGACTCCCGCGGCCAGGAGCCGGCAGCCATGGCGGTGCACCAGCTCTCCCGCATCGCGCGCCAGCGTGGCCGGATTGCAGGAGACGTAGACGATGCGCCGGGCCCCGGTGGCCGCCACTGCTGCCAGCACCTCGCGCGCGCCGGTGCGCGGGGGATCGAGGAGCACACGGTCGAACCGCCCCTCGCCCCACGCCGCCCCTCCGTTGCTGGCCCCCAGGTCCGCGACCATGAAACGGACGTTGCCGATGGCATTGGAGCGGGCATTGGACTCCGCCCGCGCCACGAGGCCTGCCTCACCTTCCACCCCCACCACCGCCGCGGCACGCGTGGCGATGGGCAGGGTGAAGTTGCCCAAGCCGCAGAAGAGATCCAGCACTCGCTCGTTCCCCGTGAGCTCCAGCAGCGCCACCGCCTGCTGCACCATGGCCCGGTTGAGCGCCATGTTGATCTGCGTGAACTGGGTGGGCAGAAACTCCAGGCGCAGCCCGAAGGCGGGCAACTGGTAGGCCGGCAGCGGCACGTCCTCGCGCAGGGGTGCGGCCGTCTCCGGTCCTTTGGGCTGCAGCCAGATGTCCACCCCGTGGAGACGTTCGAACGCCTCCATGGCCGCCCGGTCCCGGTCGCTGGGTGGATCCAGCACCCGCAGCACCAGCGCCACCCGCTCGCCGCCTGCCGCCACCTCCACTTGCGGGATGCGTTCGC
>JALVEU010000382.1 GCA_027030565.1 Gammaproteobacteria bacterium
TGACAACATCTTCCTGGTCGGAGGGTTTTTCAAGCTGTTCGGCAAGCGTTTCCTGTTCGACCATCACGACATCAACCCGGAGCTCTACGAGGCCAAGTTCGGCCGCCGCGACCTGTTCTATCGGCTCATCCGTGCCTGGGAACGCTGGACCTTCCGCACCGCCGACGTCTCCATCGCCACCAACGAGTCGTACCGCAAGATCGCCATCGAACGCGGCGGGATGGACCCGGCGCGCGTGTTCGTGGTGCGCAGCGGGCCCAACCTGGAGCGGCTCAAGATCCTCCCCCCCAAGCCGGAGCTCAAGCGCGGGCGCCGGTATCTGGTGGGGTACGTGGGGGTGATGGGGCGCCAGGAGGGGATTCACTACCTGCTCGAGGCGGCGCGGTACATCGTCCACGAGCTGGGCCGTAGGGACGTTCACTTCGGCCTGGTGGGTGGCGGAACCGAGCTGGAGGCCATGCGGGCCTACGCCGAGGAGCTCGGCGTGGCCGACTACGTCACCTTCACGGGGCGTGTCCCGGACCAGGAGTTGCTGGAGATGCTCAACACCGCCGACGTGTGTGTGAATCCGGACGTGGCCAACGAGATGAACGACAAGTCCACCATGAACAAGATCATGGAGTACATGGCGCTCGGCAAGCCCATCGTGCAGTTCGATCTCACCGAGGGCCGCTTCTCCGCCCAGGAGGCCTCGCTGTATGCGGCACCCAACGACGCCGTCGATCTGGCACGCAAGATCGTGGAGCTCCTGGACGACCCCGAGCGGCGTGCGCGCATGGGCGCCTTCGGTCGGCGCCGCGTGGAGGAGGAACTGGAGTGGCGCTACGAGGCACCGAAACTCCTGCAGGCGTACGACGTCCTGTTCGGTGGGGCCGGACAGGACGTGGCGGAGCGCCCGGTGAGCAAAGAATTGCGGTGATCGTCCGTACTCGGCGCAGAGAGCGTAGCGCTTGTGATATTCGTTACACTCTCGCGAGGTCGCAACGGGTATGATGGATCCCACTTGGAGAACAACCACCGTTGAGGCAACGACGATGTCAGGGGAAACCGGGGTGAGAAAAAGCAGTAACGTGGTCTGGCACAATGGGCTGGTGACCCGCGAGATGCGCGAGCGCCAGAACGGCCATAAGTCGGTCATCCTGTGGTTCACCGGGCTCTCGGGGTCTGGCAAGTCGACCCTCGCCCATGCGGTGGAAAAACGTCTGCACGAGCAGTTCAACTGCGCGACCTACGTGTTCGACGGTGACAACGTCCGCCATGGGTTGTGTTCGGACCTCGGCTTCTCCGAGGAGGACCGGCGCGAGAACATCCGCCGCATCGGTGAGATGGTGCGCCTGTTCCTCGATGCCGGGGTCATCTCGCTGACGGCGTTCATCTCTCCTTTCCGCCAGGATCGGCAGCGTGTGCGCGACCTGGTGCCCGCGGGCGATTTCATCGAGATCTATTGCAAGGCATCCCTGGACGTCTGCGAACAGCGCGACGTGAAGGGTCTGTACAAGCGGGCGCGGGCCGGTGAAATCCCCAATTTCACCGGTATCTCCTCACCCTACGAGGAGCCGGAGAACGCCGAGCTGGTGGTGGACACGGGTCGCCTTCCCCTGGAGCAATGTGTAGATCAGGTGATCGAGTATCTCCAGGCTCATGGGGACCTGCCCCGTCTGCGCGGGCACGAGCCCCAGCGCAGCGTTGCGGCCGCCGCCGGCTGATTCCGCCAGCGGTTCTGCACGCCGTTTTCCCAGTCGAGGGGCGCGCCATGGTGCGCCCCTCGGCGTCCGTGCCGTCCGGATCCCGCGCTCAGGGGGCCTGGGCGTCGAGGCGTTGTAACCACACCTGAAGCCCCTGGGCGTTGAGATCCAGGTCCATGGCGAAGGTCCGCAAGGCCGCCTCCAGGGCCTGCGCTCCCAGACCACAGCTCTCCAGCTCGGTGGCCAGGTACTCGGCCAGCTTCCCGCGCAGGGCGGAGATCGACCGCTCAGCTCTCGGCAGGCCCCTGGCGAGCTCGGCGACCGCGGCGATGCGCCGGCGCAGGTCTGCGGCCAGCGCCGGGACCTGGCCCACCATGCCGAAGTGGGTGAGGTACATGCGCTCGGGCCGCCGGGCCAGGTACCGGTCCAGGGTCTGGTCCCAGGCCTCGGGGTCGAACTGCACTGGAGTCGTCGTGGGGAAGACGAAGGGACGGTCTGCACAGCAGACTTCGGGATAGGCCAGGCCGAAGCTGTCGCCGGTGAAGAATCCCCGGGAAGCCGGATCCCACACGCTGTAGTGGTGGCGGGCGTGACCGGGGGTGTCGACGAACCCGAGCACGCGTTTCCCCAAGGGGAGTTCCAGGCCGTCCCCGGCCTCGACAACGCGGGCCGCAGGGGCGGGCACGATGCGTCCGAACAGCCGTTCGAACTCGGCGTCGCCGTACACGGACCGCACGCCGGCTTCCAGGCGCCCGGGGTCGACCAGGTGCCGTGCCCCGCGGGGATGGACCACGAGCCGCGCCTGCGGCAACTCCTGCAGCAGTACACCCGCCCCTCCGGCGTGGTCCAGATGCACGTGGGTCGGGCAGATCCAACGCACGGCCCGCCGCTCCAGGCCGAGGTGTTCCAGGGCCGCCAGGAGTCGTTCGGCACTGCGCGCGGTGCCGGTATCGATGAAGGCCGCCTCACCCGCATCCACCACCAGGTAGGCGGCCGCCAGCTGGGGGCGCTGATAGCCGGTGTCGATGCAATGAACCCCGTGCCCCAGCGGCGTGAGCCAGCCGGTGGAGGTCAACATTGTTCCCACGGCAGGCCGTGGAATCGCCATCCCCCGAGCGTGCTGCGGTGGTGTTCCTCGTCCAGATCGCCCTCGAAGCCTTCGTCCACGTGAAAGACGTTGCGGAATCCGGCGTCGAGCAGCGCCTTGCCGGCCTCCTTGGAACGCTTGCCGCTGCGGCAGATGAGGATCACGGGGGCGCAGCCCATGTCCTCATCGCAGATCGCACCGCCCAGGAGCACCTTGCGTACCTCTCGGACGAAGTCCGGATTCACGTCCCAGTCGGGCTCGTCGATCCAGGGTACGTGGACGGCGCCCTTGGGGTGGCCCACGAACAGGTACTCCATGGTGGAGCGGATGTCGATGAGCATGGCCCGGGGGTCGCTCTGCAGCAACTCCCAAGCCTGTTTGGGGGAGAGCTCTTGAAGTTTGGCTTCGCTCATGACGATGGTCGGGGTGGTTGGGGGTGACGAGAGGGAGTATACCCGTCGGTGCGCGAGGTTGATCCACGCCAGTTGTGTACCCGGGTCCATGGGCTATGCTCACACCATTCGGATCCGGTACACAGGCCGGTGATCCCCGCCGCTGGCGGCGCGCAGGAGTGGTGTCCCAGGTGTGGCGTCGGAGGCCGTGGGGGCCGGTTGGGGTGTGGAAGGGTCCCGGGAGGTGATGCCAACGCACCGGTGCTTACCAGAGTCGGCGCACTCCCGGGGCATGCGGTGCCACGAGGCGACCAAAGGAGGGTTATGGAGATGTCCGATCGTCACCCATCGCGACCGAGTCTGGCCAGGATGTCCACAAGGGTGTTCCTGGGCGTGATCCTGTTGAGCCTCGCGCCCACCCTGGTGGCCGGCCCCGAGCCCGCGGAGCCCGGTGCCGTGGCCCCGGACGATGCATCCACCGGGGGCAGTGAGGCACCCCCTGAGGACTGTCGGGAGCAGACCCGAGCGGTCCTGTCCGAGCTCGACGCCACCCGCGCCCGCGTGCGCGACCTGGAGGCGGAGTTGCGTTCGGCGCGCACCGAGCAGGAGGCTTGCGAGCAACGCGCCGGGGAGTCCGCACAAGCCGCAGCCACCCTGCGTGCCGAGCGGGATCGGCTGTCCAACCGGCTCGAGACCCTTGAGTCCCAGTGTGCGACGCAGCGCCAAGGGCTGGCGAAGGCCCGCCGGGAGCTCGAGGCGGTCCGCGCGCGACTGGCCGAGTCGGAGGAGCGGGCCGCCCGCGATGAGTCGAAGATCCGTGGCCTGGAGACCCGGCTGGCCGAGCTGCAAGCGGAGCGGGCCCGGCTGGAGGGCGAGCTCGCTGCGCGTGGGCGCCGCATCGCGGCCCTGCAGCGGGAATCGGCGGCCGAGCGTGTCGGCCTGCGCACGCGCTTGGCCGGTGTCCAGCGTGAGCTGGGGCAGGCCCTGGAGCGGATCCATGTGCTCGAGAGTCGGCTCCCGCCGGTGAGCGGTGGTACGGCCTCGGTCGAAGCGGCCCGCCAGCGGGCGGCCGCGGCGGCCCGGGCCTATCTGGAGGCGTATCGACGGGCCCGGGCATCGGCCGGTGAGCGCACACCGGAGCTGGCCCGTGCCCAGGCTGCGCTGTTTCATGCACAGGCCCTGCTGGCGGGGCTGGAGGGCGCGCGGGGTGTCTACACCGTCACCGCGCGGGACAGCCTGTCACAGATCGCCGCGCGCACCCTGGGCAACGGCAACCGCTGGGTGCGCATCCATACGGCGAACCGCCACGTCCTGGAGGACCCGAACCACCTCACACCCGGGCTCGTCCTGGTCATACCCTGAGGGCACGACCACCCCTCGCAGCGGGTAAAGGGCGACTCAGGCCGGTGCTGTGGCCTCGGGTGAGCCCCGGCATTCGAGGTTCGCGCGGGCCAGGATCGGAATCCATCCCGCTGTGGGATCGCCCACGGCGACGAACGGCGGGTTTTCCAGGCTCGTGCCCCGGTTGTACTGCAGGGGGCGTCCCTGGAAGTCGGTGAGGGCGCCGCCGGCCTGCTCGAGGATGCACTGGGCGGCGGCGGTGTCCCATTCCGAGGTGGGGCCGAAGCGCGGATACAGATCGGCGCTGCCCTCGGCCACCAGACAGGCCTTGGCGATGCTGCTCATGCGAATCTCGCGGTGCGGCCCCACCAGACGCAGGAAACGCTCGAGACAGGGACGCCCGTGCGAGCGGCTGCCGGCCACCACGGGCACTCCGGGGGCGGGGCGCGTACGGATGGGCGTCCGGCGGCCGTCCGCCAGGCGCCAGGCACCCAGTCCGTGCGCGGCCAGCCACAGCCGGCCGGTGGCCGGCGTGTGGACCACGCCCAGTACCGGCACGTGATCGCGGATCAGGGCGATGTTGACCGAGTATTCCCCGTCGCCGCGGATGAAGCCCCGGGTGCCGTCCAGTGGGTCCACCAGCCAGTAGGTGGTCCAGCGGTGGCGTTGGGCGTGGATGGTGGCTTCGGACTCCTCGCTGAGCACCGGCAGCCGGGGTTCAAGGGCCGTGAGACCCGAGAGGATGGTCTCGTGGGCCGCCAGGTCCGCCGTGGTGACCGGGCTTTGGTCGGCCTTGTGCGCGACCTGGTAGCCGCCCGCCTGCACCTGGCGGATGCGCTGCCCCGCGCGCTGGGCGATGGCGGCGACCGCGTCCAGGAGCCGCCACAGGCGTGTTTCGTCGAGCGGCTCAGCCACGGCCTTCCCTTCGCAGATGCTCGCGGGTGAGAAGCAGGGCCGCCAGGGTGCGGGCCTCGCTCAGGTCCGGGCGTTCCAACAGGCCGGACAGGTCATCCAGGGGCCAGGGGACCACTTCCGGCGGTTCGGGTTCGTCGCCGGGCAGTGGGGCCTCGTACAGGTCGCGGGCGAGCACCACATGGGTGTGGGCGCGGATGTAGCCCGGTGCGATGGTGAGCGCGCCCAGTGCGGTGAGCCGGCGGGCCCCGTAACCGATCTCTTCGCGCATCTCGCGCCCGGCGGCCGTCAGCGCATCCTCGCCGGACTCGATGCGTCCCTTGGGAAAGCCGAGCTCATAGCGTTCGGTGCCCGCCGCGTATTCACGGACCAGGAGCAGGGTGTCCGGATCGCGCAGGGGCACCACCAGCACCGCCCCGCGTCCGCCGCCGTCCAGACGCTCATAGCGCACGTGGGTGCCGTTGGGAAACCGAAGCTCCAGCTCCTGCACGTGGAAGATGCGCGTGCGCGCCAGCGTCCGCGTGGCGACGATCCTCGGCCCGGTCCGGCCGTGTCCCGTGGGTCTGTGGTCCATGGGTCCAGTCTACCCGATCCCCGTGGGGCCGGGTCGCGAGGCGGCGCGGTGCGGGTATACTCCACCGACGGGAGGTAGAGAGCGATGACGGGGCTGGTTTCGTGGGAGTCGGTGTGCAGCGTCTTCCTGGACATGGACGGAACGCTGCTGGACCTGCACTACGACAACTACTTTTGGCTGGAGCACGTGCCGCGCCGGTACGCGCAGCGCCACGGCATGGACGAGGCCGAGGCGCGCAGGGAACTGCTGCAACGGTATCGCCGTGTGGAGGGCAGTCTGCAGTGGTACTGCGTGGACTATTGGACCCGCGAGCTGGGACTGGACATCCGGGCCCTGAAACACGAGGTGGCGGGTCGGATCGCCGTGCATCCCCACGTAGAAGCATTCCTGGAGGCCGCGCACGCCAGCGGTCGGCGCCTGGTGCTGCTGACCAATGCGCACCGGGCCAGTGTGCAGCTCAAGCTGGGGCGGACGGGTCTGGGGCGTTACTTTCAGCGGGTGGTGGTCTCCCATGACCTGGGTGCGGCGAAGGAGAGTGCCGCGTTCT
>JALVEU010000383.1 GCA_027030565.1 Gammaproteobacteria bacterium
GGAAGGCCATTACGCTCCGTATTTCTACGTGGTGCGCGATACGGCCAATAACCCGCTGCCAAAGGAGTGTGGCGAAGGGCAGACCGTAGAAATACGCCCCTCTGTTGAGGAAATTGATACCTATCTGCCGTTGCCACGCATGACCTATTCGCCGTCGTTTCCACGCATGCCAATCGGTCATTGAGTCCAAGCCAGCGCTGGTCGTGCGTTGGGTATTCTATGGCCCTCAGATCCTGCGGGTGATCCCTGGTCTGGGAAGTCGACTTCTTGGGCTTCAATTCCAAATGGAGCAGTCGGCCCTAGGGGGTGCGACGATCTGTCGCATTCCGCAGGCCGGGATCCGCCGCTAGCATCCGCACCATCTTAATCTGGTGACGTTTCAAGGGGTGCAATGCGCAAGGCGATCTCGAACAAGCGTTTCATCGGGGTAGTCTCGCTGGTGGCGGGCCTGCTCTGGGGCAGCATGGCACAGGCCTATGTGGGGCTGTGCTGTGGCAAGTGCGGGGGCAACATGCCCATGAACATCCCCGGCGGGGGCGTGCCGGAGACCCATGAGTTCCGCTTCAAGCTCAGCCCCATGTTCATGCATATGGGCGGCCTGCGCGATGGGACGCGCCGCGTCGACCCCGACGATCTGCTGGGTATGCCGGTCATGGGCGGCATGCCCACGGGCAAGTTCATGGCGGTGCCCACGTCCATGGACATGTACATGCTGAACCTCACGGCGGGCTACAGCTTCACGGACGACCTGTTCGGCGGGGTCATGTTCATGTGGAAGTGGAACGACATGGAGATGCGCTTCAACGACATGATGCAAGGGATGACCGGCCGGGACGGGTTCACCATGAAGTCCAGCGGACTGGGCGATACCATGCTCATGGGCAAGTACCGCCTGTTCACCGACGATCCCCTGATCCCGCGCCGCCAGGTCTCCCTGCTCTTCGGGCTCAGCCTGCCGACGGGTTCCATCGACGAGCGCAACACCGAGCACCCTGTGCCCATGCGGCGCAAGGAGCTGGCGCCCTACGGCATGCAGCTCGGATCGGGCACCTTCGACCCGATCATCGGCCTGCTGTACCAGGGCTCCTCTTCGCCCTGGTGGTGGGGGCTCAATGCCCGCTACACGGCGCGGCTCTATGACAACGACCGCGATTACCGGCTGGGGGACGAGGTGCTCCTGGATGGCTATGCCATGTTCCAGTTCCACCCGCGGTGGCTCGTGCACGCGCAGCTCAACGGCCGCTATCAGGGGTCCATCCGCGGGGAGATGGACGAGTTCCGCAGCGGCGAATCCGGACACGTGGTCCAAGGCGATCCCGGCTCACCGGCCGCCACTGCGCTGTGGGACCCGGACAACTACGGCGGCACGCAACTGTTCACGACGCTCGGCCTGCAGTGGCAGCCTGCCCCGCTGCACATCATCGACCTCAGCGTCAGTCTGCCCCTGTATCAGGACCTCAACGGACCGCAGTTGGAGGAGGACTATCGCATCATGCTCACCTGGTACGTGGAGCTGGTGACCAAGAAGAGCCGCCGCTATGGGATGAAGGTCCAGTCCAGCGGCAGCAAACTGGGATTCTAAGCAAGGGGCTCTAGGGATGGTGCGCGACTCAGCCCTCGTATTAGTGGCGGCGGTCGGGCTTACTGGCTGTGCCGCGACCGGACCCACGGCGGGTCTGCCCGATGCCGGCAGCCCTGCCGCCCAGACCTATATGGCGTATTGCGGAGCCTGTCACAGTGTGCCCCATCCCGGCCGCCACCGCAGTGCCGTATGGCCCGGGATCGTGGCCATGATGGAACAACGCATGCGCGAGCGGGGCATGGCGCCGCCGGGCGAGCCGGAGCGGCAGGCGATCCTTGGCTATCTCCAGGCCCATGCGCGCTGACCCGGATGCGGGGGCGTGTCTGCGCTGGGGCGTGCTTGCGCTGGGGCTGATGCTTGGCCTGCCGGCCGCTGGCGGATCGGCCCCCACAGAAGCGCCCATCGAACGCCCCAGGGCGCGGCTGGAAGCCCCGGATTTCAGCCTCCAGGGGCTCCATGGCGAGACGCTGCGGCTTTCCGCATACCGCGGTCGGGTGGTGATCCTCAACTTCTGGGCCAGCTTCTGCGCCCCGTGCCGCCACGAGATGCCCGCCCTGCAGAGGCTATGGGATCGGTACCGTGACCGGGGTCTGGTGGTGCTGGCCGTGGCCGCCGACCGCGGAGATTCGAGGCAGGTGCGGCGCTTTGTCGAACAAGGTGGCTACACCTTCCCTGTGGCCCTGGACCCGACCGGGGCGGTGCGCAACCGCTACGAGGTCGTCGTCCTGCCCACCACCTACCTCATCGCCCGCGACGGGCGCTTCAGCGGCCGCGCCCTGGGCGAGCGCCAGTGGGATGGCCCTGCGATCCGCTCTTTAGTTGAATCGCTGCTCGGAACCGGGGTGCCTTAGCCTCCGGGTCCGGCCACCTCGGCCTTGCCGTTGCGCCGACTATTACGCCAGTCCAGCGGGCGGCCCGGGGTGGCCGGGCGCAGGGTGGGCGCTCCGGCGCTTGAGCGGCGTTCCTGGCGTAGGCGCAGGCCGTAGCCGGCCACGGCCCCGCCGCCGGTGCCGAGCAGCAACAGCCCCAAGGAATAGATCTGGGTGAACAAGAGCAGGGCGCCCAGCGCCGCGAACCCCGCGAACAGCTTGAGCTCGGCGCCAGCCTGGGTCCGGCGGTGTTGGCGCAGGGCCTGACGATGGCCCCTTTCGGCGATCTTGGCCTTTTCCCGCTCAGCCTGCACCCGGATGCGCTCCCGCTCCCGTGCATGCGCCTCTTGGACCCTGGCCACGGCCTCTTGTCGCCCGTGGCTGGCCACGGCATTCAGGAGCAGGGCGGCCAAGAGCCCCACGGCCACACCGGGTACCGCCCACAGGGCCCAGCTCTGAGGCCCTTCCGAGCGCAGGGCGAGGATCACCAGCGCTGCGGTCACCGCCTGGGTGAGCAGGACCCCCAGCAGGATCTTGATCAGGGTGACAAGGCGTAATCCAAGCATGGGGGCAGTGCGCAACAGACTCCATCCGGCTCCGTGCCAGTCTATCCCCTCACGCTCCCATGCGCAGCTCGATCCTGCGGAAAACATGATTCATGGCGGAAGCGATTTCAACGGTAGCGGACGTATTTGGCCCGCACCACCTGGTATGGGCGTGCCAGATAGCCCACCGGGGCGCTCCAGATGTGGACCAAGCGGCTGAACGGGAAGAGCAGGAACACCGTCATGCCGAAGAACAGGTGGATCTTGAAGATGAGATCGACGTTCTCGAGCAGACCGGCTTCGGCCCGGAACGTGACCACACTCTGGGCCCATTCGGCCAGGGCGACCATGGTCGAGGCGTCACCGTCGAGGGCATGGGCGATGGAGAACGGGATGGTGGCCAGCCCCAGGGCCAGGGTGATCAGGATCCAGTCCAGGATCACGAGGTCCATGAACCGGGTCACCGCCCGGACCCGCGGGTTGAACATGCGCCGCCGCCACAGGAGCACCCCGCCGGCCATGCAGATCAGCCCGAACACCGTGCCCGCGCTGATGGCGATGACCTGATGGGCCAGGTCCGAGATGCCCAGCGCGAGAAACACGCTGTGCGGGGTGAGCAGACCGACGAAATGGCCGGCGAACAGCGCCAGGATCCCCACGTGGAACAGGTTGCTGCCCAGGCGCAGCGTCTTGCGATCCAGCAGTTGGCTGGAGTCGGCCTTCCAGCCGAACTGCTCGCGCTCGAAGCGCACCAGTGAGCCCACCAGGAAGATCGTCCCGGCGATGTAGGGATAGATACCGAAGAAAAAGTCGTTCAGGTTCATAGGGCCACCGTTCAATCTCTTTCACCACGGAGACACAGAGGGCACAGAGACAATCTCAAGGAAAAAGAAGGTTGCTATCGGGCGTATTGATGACAGCGGGCATTTGCCTTCCTTCAAGGAAACGCTGAACAAATCTGCTGCGCGGCCGAATGGCTGCGTTGCGCGGTGCTCGGATACTCGCCTATCTACCTGATATGTCTCGCATCCTGCGCGCCGTGCGCCTTGCCCTTCGACCGCTCGCGACGGTTTATTCAGCATTTCCTCAATTCTCTGTGTCCTCTGTGCCTCTGTGGTTCGGATTGCAGTCATTGGGCCGTCGCCAGGGCCGTCAAGCGGCTGCGGCGTTCGACCAGGCGCAGGAGGCCGGCCCAGGGGCTTTCGGCGGTTTCGAGGCGCGTGGCGACCTCGCCCACCACTTCGCCTGTCTGTTGCAGGAAGGCGCGCGCCTCCAGGTCGTCCAGGGTGGAGGCGAACTCCAGTAGCAATGGGAGGTAGTCGGGCAGCTCGCCACCGTCGATCTCGAAGCCCTGGGAGCGGAAGAACTCGGTGATCTGCACCAGGGCCGGTCCCCGCTCGCGGTCCTGCTCCTCGAACAGGTGATGGGTGATGTAGAGCGCATGCTCCGGGTTCAGATCGAAGCAGCGCACGTACGCCTGCTGCAGTTCGATGAGGTTGCGGCTCGAGGCCCAGTCCAGGAAATCCAGCAGCACCTGCCGTTCCTCCGCGCTCGTCCCCGGACAAGCCTCGGCCGCCGCCCGCAGTTCGCCCCAGGCCGAGGCCCATTCGTCCCGCGGATAGTCCAGCAACACCGATAACATCTTGTAAATATTCATGCCTTGCTCACCACGGAGACACAGAGGGCACAGAGACAATCTCAAGGAAAAGAAGGCTGCTATCGGACGTGCTGATGAGAAGGGGTATTTGCCTTCCTTTAATTCTCTGTGTCCTATGTGCCTCTGTGGTTTGGATTGCAGTCATTAGGCTGTCGCCAGGCCTATCAAGCGGCTGCGGCGTTCGAGAGAAGAAGTCGTTCAGGTTCATAGGGGCACCGTTCAATCTCTTTCACCACGGGGACACAGAGGGCACAGAGCCAATGTTGTGAAAGAGATGCGGAGGTGCACCCCGCCGGTATCCTAGGATGCATATCCCTGTTTTTTGCATCGTCCAATCTCGGTGTCCTCAGTTCCTCTGTGGTGAATCTCTTCACCCAGCCTTGCGTAGCCGCGGCGGTTCGCGGGTGAACTGGACCTCGACGGTCTTCTTGCGCCGTTCGGGAAAGATGCGCGGCATGCTGACGCTGCATTCCTCGTTGCCGAAGGTGAAGCCGTTCTGGCCCTGCAGGGCGTGGAAATCCTCGTGGCGCAGCTCCTCGTGGCTGGTGGGGATCACGAACCGGTCCTCGTAGTTGGCGATGGCCATGAGCTGGTACATGTCCCGGACCTGGGCCTCGGTGAGGCCTACCTCGTCGAGCACCGCCGTGTTGGGCGTGCCCTCCACGTTGAGACTGCGGAAGTAGCTACGCATGGCGATCATGCGCTTGAGCGCCAGCACGATGGGTTCCTCGCGTCCGGCCGTGAGCAGGTTGGCCAGGTAGCGCATGGGCGTGCGCAGGGCCTCGACCTTGGGGATGGCGCCGTCGGCCTCCGTGGGCAGCGCCCCCTGGTCGATCTGGTTCTGTACCGGGGACAAAGGCGGCACGTACCACACCATGGGCAGGGTGCGGAACTCGGGGTGAATGGGGAAGGCCACCCGCCATTCCACCGCCAGCTTCCAGATGGGCGAACGGCGGGCCGCCTCGATCCAGCTCTCGGGCACGCCGTCGGCCCGTGCCTGGGCCATGACCTCCGGGTCGTTGGGGTCCAGGAAGAGCTCGAGCTGGGCCTCGTAGAGGTCCTGCGGGTCCGCCACGGCGGCCAGCTCGCTGATCCGGTCGGCATCGTAGAGCATCACCCCGTTGTAGCGGATGCGGCCCACGCAGGACTCGGAGCAGACGGTGGGCAGCCCGGACTCCACGCGCGGATAGCAGGCCGTGCATTTTTCGGCCTTGCCCGTCTCCCAGTTGTAGAACACTTTCTTGTAGGGGCAGGCGCTGATGCACATGCGCCAGCTGCGACAGCGGTTCTGGTCCACCAGAACGATGCCGTCCTCCTCGCGCTTGTACATGGCCCCCGAGGGGCAGGCCGCCACGCAGGCCGGGTTGATGCAGTGGTTGCAGATGCGCGGCAGGTACAGCTGGAAGGAGTGCTCGAACTCGGCGTAGACGGCCTTCTCCACTTCCTCGAAGTTGCGATCGGCGGCGCGCGACTCGAACGGCCCGGCCAGGTCGTCCTCCCAGTTGGGCGCCCAGTGGATCTTCTCCATGCGCTCGCCGGTGATGGCCGAGCGGGGGCGCGCGGTGGGCGCCGCCTCGGACAGGGGGCTGGACTGCAGGTGGCCGTAGTCGAAGGTGAACGGCTCGTAGTAGTCGTCGATCTCCGGCAGGTCCGGGTTCATGAAGATGTTCACCAGCCGACGCGCGCGACTGCCGGACTTGAGCTGGAGCCTGCCGTCCTTCAGCACCCAGCCCCCGTTCCACTGGGTCTGGTCCTCCCAGTTGCGCGGATAGCCGATCCCGGGCTTGGACTCGACGTTGTTGAACCAGGTGTATTCCACACCCTTGCGGTTGGTCCAGACGTTCTTGCAGGTCACCGAGCAGGTATGGCAACCGATG
>JALVEU010000384.1 GCA_027030565.1 Gammaproteobacteria bacterium
CTTCAGATCCCCGAATAGCATCGCCTTCCCCCCTGCCTCGTTGCAGGCCACCACGCAGGCCGGCTGCTCGCCGGCATCCACCCGGTGCACGCACAGCGTGCAGGACTCGACGGTGCCCTTGCCCCGCGGGGCATGGGGTTTCTGGCCCTCCAGCGTCTCGTGCACGAACGAACGCGCCTTATACGGGCACGCCATCATGCAGTAGCGGCAGCCGATGCAGATGTGTTTGTCCACCAGCACCACACCGTCGATGCGACGGAACGAGGCACCCGTGGGACACACGTCCGCACAGGGGGCCGTCTCGCAATGCTGACACATCATGGGCAGGGACATGACGTGCCCGCTGGACGGGTCTTTCACCGTCAGCTTGCGGATCCAGTGAGCCCGCTGGTCGGGTCGGGAATGCTTCTCGTTTTCTCCCCACCCGTTCTCGGTCTGGCAGGCCCGCACGCATACGTCGCAATCGGTGGCGCACTTGGTCGTGTCGATGAGCAGGCCCCAGCGCACCCGATCCGTGACCGGTGCATCCGGGGCCTTGGCTTCGGCCAGGCCGTAGAGCAACACGCCGGGCGCCAGAGAGAGACCCGCCGCACCGGCCACGCCTGCGAGAAACCGCCGGCGCGCCGCCTCTTCGGGCGCCAGCCGCGCCTCGCCGTCTCTTGCGTTGTTCTCCGTCATGTTCACGCCAACCCTGTTTGAATCCGGCTCACTTGGCGGCCTTCTCCGGCCCATCGAAATGGCACTCGAAACAGTCGATGCGCACCGCCGCGTACTGGTGGCAGGCGTTGCAGAAATGATCCGGATCGGTGTGCTTCGGATAGCTGCCATCCGCGCGGGGCTGCACATGACAGTTCAGGCAGTTCTTGAGGCTGTGCTTGCGCGTGCGGATACCCCAGTGCATGGTCTCGTCCCGCTGGTGCAGGATGAATTCGTAATGCCTGTGGCGCATCACGTCCGTATCCTCGACGCATGACGTCGCCACTTCCGGGGGCACTTTCTGCGGCTGGGGCAGCGGAACGCGCCCCGCCTCGGCCGCCGCTGCGACCATCAGGCCCGCCGCAAGCATCCCCACTGCCCACCGAGGGCGTCGAATCGCTTTCATCACGTCTCCCCCGGCCCGGGCTCATTCCCCGAGTGCCATGTCGATGTAACCCGTCGGACAGACGTCCGAACAGATGTGACAGCCGATGCAGCGGTCGTAGTGGGTATCCACGTACCGCCCATAGGCCCGCTTGTCCTTGGGCACCCGGTATACCGCATCCTGCGGGCAGAACACGACGCAGTTGTCGCACTCGAAACACATGCCGCAGCTCATGCAGCGGTCGGCCTCGGCGATGGCCTCCTCTTCGGGCAGGCCCACCACACGTTCCTGGAAGTGGCCCAGCACCTCGTCCACGGATGGCCCGATCTCCTCGCGCTTGTGCCGAGGCGTGTACTCGAAGTGGCCCAGGAACATCTTCTCCGTGGTGATGATCTCGTTGGCGGCCCGGTCCTCGTAGTTGTGGATCGCCCAGTCGCCGAACGAAGTGCCGCGAAGATCGCCCATCTTCTCCGGATCGAACCGCTCCGGGGCCTTGCCCGCCTCGCGCAGCTTGTCCAACAGACTGAAGTGATGCACATCCACCTTCGGGCGCCGGGGCATCTCCTCGTGCTTGAGGAACGCATCGATGCTCTCCGAGGCGATCCAGGCCTGGCCAATGGCCGTGGTGAGCAGGTGCGGGCGTACAACGTCACCGGCCACGAAGTGCCCCGGACGACCGGGTACCGAGTAGTTCTTGTCGGCATCGATGAGACCTCGCTCGTTGGCCAGATCCTCGAAGCCCTCCAGATCCGTCTGCTGGCCGATGGCCGCCACGATGAGGTCCGCTTCCAGCACGAACTCCGTTCCCTCACGGGGCACTGGTCGTCCCTCCACCATGTCGCACTCGGCCATCTTGAGGCCCTTGGCACGGCCGTTCTCATCGAGAATCACCTCCAAGGGCATCACGCCCGTGAGGATGCGCACGCCTTCGTGCTCGGCCTCTTCGACCTCGTGATCCTGGGCCATCATCTGGCCACGCGGGAACAACGAAGTGAGCGTGACCTCCGCCCCGGTCTTGGCCGCGGCGATCGCCGAGTCATGCGCCGCATAGCCGCCGATGACCCGCTCCGGCAACTGTTCCTCCGGGATCTCCTCCAAGGCACCCAGACGGCGCGCCACCGAAACCACGTCGATGGAGGTATCTCCACCGCCCACGCAGACCACCTTCTTCGGTACGAATTTCAGCGCCCCTTTGTTGAAGGCCTGGAGGAACTCCACGCCACCCACGCAATTGGGTGCATCACCACCCGGCACGGGAAGCTGACGTCCCTTCTGGGTGCCCACCGCCCAGAGGATGGCATCGAATTCCTTCTCCAGTTCTTCCACGGAGACGTCGCGCCCCACCTTGGTGTTGGTGCGTACCTCGATGCCGTCCAAGGACGTGATCCGTCCGATCTCGGTGTCCAACACGTCACGTGGCACGCGGTAACCGGGGATGCCGTAACGGAACATGCCGCCGAGCTCGGGCTGCTCCTCGAAGATCACGCTGGCGTGGCCCCGGCGACGCAGCTGATAGGCCGCCGAAAGGCCGGCGGGCCCACCGCCCACGATGGCCACCTTCTTGCCCGACAACGGCGTTTCGACTTGATAGCCGAAGCCTTCTTTGCGTGCCGTGTCGCCGATGTATTGCTCCACGGAGTTGATACCGACGAAATCCTCCACCTTGTTGCGGTTGCAGCCGTCCTGGCAGGGCGCCGGGCACACGCGCCCCATCAGGGCCGGAAATGGATTGGCGTCCGTGGCACGCCGAAAGGCGTATTCCTGCATGCTCACGCCCTCGGGCGGATGCTCGATGCCCCGCACGATCTGCAACCAACCGCGAATGTCCTCACCCGAAGGGCAGCTCGCCTGGCACGGCGGCGTACGATGGACATAGGTCGGGCACTTGTGGGAGTGGTCGGCGATGAAAATCTTCTCCGTGAACCGCTTCCACTGGTTGTCGCCCTCCCGGAAACGCCGAAAGGTCAACTTTTTGCTCATCTCGTCGCTGGAAGTCGCCATCGTATTTCTCCTTCGAGAGCGAAAATGAATTCTGGTCGGAGTGGATCTCTGAATGCTTGGACCGGGCGCTCAGGCCGCCTCTGCCGTGTCCGCTTCGTCACCGGGCTCGTCCTTACCGCGGGTGAGGATGATTGCGTTACTCACCAGCTGGTGGACGCTCACAATCTGATCCATCGTGAAGCCGTAGTACGGCAGTACCTTGGTGAACTGACTCTTGCAGATGGCGCAGATCGCCGCCATGTGCGTGACCCCGTAGTTCTCCACCACGTCCTTGAGGGCCTCCATTCGGGGTAGTGCGCCCTTAATGCGGATTTCCATGAGGTCATCGGTGAGCAGTCCACCGCCGCCGCCGCAGCAGAAGGTGGCCTCCTTGATGCCCCAGTCGTCCATGTCGTAGAAGTGGTTGCAGGTCGCCTTGATGATCTCCCGCGGAATCACGAACTGCCCGCCTGGGAAGTTCCCCATGCGCGAGGCGCGTGCCACGTTGCACGAGTCGTGGAACGTGAGCACCATGTGATCGTTCTCAGACTTGTCGAACTTGAGCCGGCCCTGCTGAATGAGGTCGTAGGTGAACTCGCAGATGTGCTGCGGCACCGGATAATTGGGATCCAGGAAGTCGAATGGACCGGCCAGCGTGTTCAGGAAACTGTAGGCCACCCGCCAGGCATGCCCGCACTCGCCGAAGACGATGCGTTTCACGCCCAGTTTGATGGCCGCCTCGCGGATGCGCAGGGCCACCCGGCGCATGTTCTCGTAGCTGCCGATGAACATGCCGAAGTTGGCGGCCTCCGAGGCGTACGAGCTGAGCGTCCAGGACACGCCCGCCTCATGGAACACCTTGCCGTAACCGATGAGCCCATCCACGTGGGGCTCGGCGAAGAAATCTGCCGAAGGGGTGACCAGCAGGATCTCTGCACCCTCTTCGTCCAACGGATACCGCACCTTGACGCCGGTGTCTTCGTAGACCTCCTCCTCGAGCCCTTCCAAGGTGTCGGCGAGGGCCGGTTCCGGCAGACCCAGGTTGTTGCCGATCTTGAAGACCTTGCCGATGATCTCGTTGCAGTACTTCTGGCCCAGGCCGATGCTGTCCATGATTTCACGGGCGGCCATGGAGATCTCCGCCGTGTCGATCCCATAGGGGCAGTACACCGAGCAGCGGCGGCACTGGGAGCACTGGTGATAGTAGGCATACCAGTCGTCCAGGACCTCCCGGGTGAGATCCACCGCCCCCACCAGCTTGGGGAAGTACTTGCCTGCGAAGGTGTAGTAGCGCCGGTAGACCTTGCGCAGCAGGTCCTGGCGCGCGACGGGCATGTTCTTGGGATCGGCCGTTCCCAGATAGTAGTGGCACTTGTCCGTACAGGCGCCACACTTGACGCAGGCATCCAGGAACACTTGCAGCGATCGGTACTTACCCTTGAGCTCGCCCAGCTTCTCGATGGCCACCTGCTGCCAGTTGTCCACCAGCTCGCCGGGATATCCCAGGGGCTCCTGGAACTCGGGCTTGGCAACGAAGGGCTTGCTGTGCTCCATCGCACCCGGCTTGATGTGGGGAACGATGGGGTATTCCTTCAGCTCAGGGATGTCGAATTCGGCCATCGATTCGCTCTCTCTCGGCTTATGGGGTCGAGCATGTCCTGCGTGTGACCAACGGCGGTGTCGTCTTCCTCACCCGGCCGCGGCCTGCTGACGCTCCTTACGCTCCAATTCCTCGGCCCAGGGCGCGATGTGCCGTCGCTCGCGCGGATTGTCCACCTGATTGCGTGTGGGGCTGAAGAACACTCCCGGTGCGTGCAGGAGCTTGCTGAAGGGGAAGACGATCATCAGCGTGGCAACCAACAGGAGATGGATGAGCAGCAATGGGTCGGCCGGCAAGGGTTGCCAGTCGAAGCGCATCAGCCCGAGGAAAAAGGCCTTCAGCGAGACGATGTCCGCATGCGCCACGAAGGTCATCGATGCCCCGCTGATACCGATGCCGAGCAACAGCGCGAGCATCAGGTGGTCCGAAGGGGCCGAGATGTACCGCACGCGGTCCACCAGGAAGCGCCGCGCCCAGAGTCCGACCAGTCCACCCAGCATGGCAAACGCTGCGTACTTGCCGAACGGCTGAATCAGGCGCACCCACTCCCAGACCGGTTCCTGAAAGTACCGCAGGTGCCGCAGGAGCACCACGAGCAACGCTGCATGGAACGTCCAGCCGAACAACCAGGTCCACTTGTTGCCCTTGAACAGGCTGGCGAAGACTGTGACCTCCTTGAGCATGCGCAGCACCACGCCCCCCGTGGTCACTGGTGCCGGTGTCGTCGGGATCTTCAGCGGCTGCGGGGTCTTCCAGTACAGGCGGATCTTGTAGCCCAGCCCGAACAGCAACACGCCCGTGGCCACGTAGAACAGCAGCGCGTAAACGACGGTCAGAAACGTCATGTTTCCGGTCACTCCTCGACAGCGGTACGGTGGCCCGGTGCCCGCCGCAGGCTGCGGCCGGCACCGGGTGACAGCCGGGCTTCAGACGCAGCCCGTAGGCTTGGGAAGGCCCGCGTACTTACAGGCCTGCTTGGCGGGACCATAGGGAAACAGCTCGTAAAGGTACTTGCTGTTACCCTTCTCCTTGCCCAGCTTCTTGCCGATGGCCTTGGTCAACACGCGCACGGCCGGGGCGATCTGATACTCGTCGTAGTACTCCCGCAGGAAGTTGATCACTTCCCAATGGTTCTCCGTGAGATCCACGCCGTCGGCCTTGGCCATGGCCTCGGCCACTTCCGGGGTCCAGTCGTTGATGTTGGCCAGATAGCCTTCCTCGTCGGTCTCGATGACCTTTCCATTCACTTCAAGAGCCATGTCGCTTTTCTCCTAGGTAATGTTTCCGTTCCACGCGCAGCTCGTCCGCCCGCCGGCTCAAAGCCACGCCTGCACGTTGTCGTGAGAGGTGACGAGATCGACGAATCCATCGTAGCCCACCACCTGGATTCCATCGATCAACCGGTCTTCCCTCAACCCCCGAGCCCGCAGGTCCGGACCCAACACATAGAACTTCACCCTGCCCATCGCCTCGGCCACCTCGCCGGAGACCCCCGTCCCCTTCAGGGCGCCATAGACGCCGTCCTCGAACAGGAGCACCGAAGCCCCATCCAGCGCGTGACCCAGACAAGACTGCAGCGCCGTCCGCTCGAACGGCGATTTGTTGACCGTGTGTAGCATCGCCATCTCCGCACCCCTCAGAAGCTCAGCAGGACGTCTTGTTCGTCCATGATCCTGGCCAGTTCCTCCCGGGTCACCAGCCGGATGGAGTCCTTCTCGGCCCAGTCGTCGTCCTCGTCCTCATAGGTCAAGTGCTGCAGGTCGTCCAGCGTCAACCCCCGCTCCTCCAGCGACTCCTTCTCCACGTAGATCTTGGTGACGTCGTAGTCTCCAAGCGCTGCGTAGGTGGGTGAAAAGTTCTTCATCCCGATGCCACTGGTGTCCTGATCCTTGGTGAGCTGAAACACGCCGTCGTCCAGAAACGCCAGACTCACGTCCTGGTCGAACGCCGCGCCGATCAAGACCACCTCGAGCGACTCCAGTGCGTAGATGGTGCCGTACGGGGCCTTGCGGTTCACATACATGAATTTCTTGATCTCGGACATCTACAGCCTCCTCAGTCGCCGAAGACCACCAACCGGTCGGCCTTGATGCCGGCCTCGATCAACTGACCGAGGCCCGAGATCCGGAACCGCGGCGCGATGTTGTCGGCGTCCTTGCCGTGACGCTTGGCCTCGTCCGGGTCGAGGATGCCGCGCCGCTGGGCAGCGGCCACGCACACCACCAAGTCCAGATCGTGCTGCTCGGCCAGCTCCTGCCACAGCTGCGTGATGTTGCGATCGTCCTGCGGCGGCACACCGAGGCGGGTGCCGTTGTAGACACCGTCGTGGTAGAAGAACACGCGAAAGATCTCGTGACCCTTCTCCAGCGCCGCCTTGGTGAATTGATAGGCCGAGTCCGAGGCCTGATGATTGTATGGACCTTCGTTCACCATGATTGCCAGCTTCACGTCGATACCCCCTGAGCGGCCACCCCAACCTCAGAAGCGGATGTGTGTGGATGCGTTGAGCGAGCGACGTGCGCCCAGCCAGTTGTTGATGTGGTACTTGGTGAACGGCAGCCCGGTCTTCTCAAAGAATCTCGGCCAGCCGATGCGCTCGATCCAGTCGTTGATCCGCTCCCAGTCCTTGGCGTCTTCACGATAGACCTCGAGGATGCGCTTGACGATGGCCGTGGCCTCGGGCCAGCGCGGCGGATTGTTGGGGATCCCAGCGGCCACGAGCTTGTGGAACGTGGGACGGCCGCGGGCATTGGAGTGGTTGCCGCCCACCCAGATGGCCAGCTTGGTGTGCTCGGCGTCGTTGATCTGCATGGGTGGGCACGGCGGATAGCAGGCACCGCAGCAGATGCACTTCTTCTCGTCCACCTCCAGCGAGGGCTTGCCGTTGACCAGCGCCGGACGGATCGCGGCCACCGGGCAGCGCGCCACCACGGAGGGACGCTCGCAGACGTTGGCCACCAAATCGTGGTTGATCTTGGGCGGCTTGGTGTGCTGCACGTTGATGGCGATGTCGCCCTGCCCGCCGCAGTTGATCTGGCAGCAGGAGGTGGTGATGTGCACCCGGTTGGGCATGTTCCAGCTTTTGAACTCCTCGTAGAGCTCGTCCATCATCGCCTTGACCACGCCCGAGGCGTCGGTGCCCGGGATGTCGCAGTGCAGCCACCCCTGGGTGTGCGAGATCATCGTCACCGAGTTCTTGGTGCCGCCGACCACGAAACCCGCGTCCTCGAGCGCCTTGATGAGGGGCTCGACCTTGGCCTCGTCGGCCACCATGTACTCGATGTTGCTGCGCAGCGTGAAACGCACATAGCCATCGCCGTACTCGTCACCGATCTCGCAGAGCTTGCGAAGCGTGAACAGATCCAGGATCCGCTGGGTGCCGGCCCGCACGGTCCAGATCTTCTCGCCGTTCTTGGCGACGTGGACCAGCACGCCGGGGCGCGGATCCTCGTGATAGGCCCAGTTGCCGTAGTGCTTGCGCATGAGCGGGTGCATGTACTGCAGCCCGTCGGGGCAGCCCGACTCGATGGGCGCGCGGTGTTCGGTATGAAGTGCCATCTAGACTTCTCCCTGATGTAGGTCGCGTGAATTCGGTGCGCGACGTGGGTTGCCCGCCGAACTGGCGGGCAACCCACGTCGTGAAGGGCCTCAGCCGGCTGCCGCAGCCGCCTTTTCCTCGGCCTTGCGGCGGAACCACTTCTCGGCCTCCTCGTCCCAGCCATCCATGCGGACGTAGGAGATGTTGCGGGGCTCCACCACCATGTTGGGATCGACGTCGACGCCGATGCCCTCGAGGAAGTTGGCCAGGCCGATGCGCTCGATCATCTCGCCGCAGCGCTCGTGCTCGAGGCCGTTCTCGGCCCAGAAGTCGATGACCTCCTCGGCCAGCTCCACCAGGCGCTCGTAGTCCTCGTCGGTGTCGAGCTTCATGAACGGCACGATCACGGTGCCCATGAGGTCACCGATCTTCAACGTCCGCTTGCCGCCGATGAGGATCGTGGCACCCTTGTCGTCGCCCGGGGACAGGGCCTTGGGCATCACGTTCAGGCAGTGCATGCAGCGCACGCAGTCGCGGTTGTTCACCTCCAGGGTGTCGTCCTCGCGCAACGCCAGGGCGTTGGTGGGACAGCGATTGACCACGTTGTCGAGGATGTAGTCACGGCCCTTCTTGGCCACATACTCCTTGACCGCCTCCTGGTCGACCTTCATGTCGTCGCGCCAGGTACCGATGATGGCGAAATCCGAGCGCTCGATGGAGTTCATGCAGTCGTTGGGGCAGCCTGAGACCTTGAACTTGAACTTGTACGGCAGGGCCGGACGATGCACGTCGTCGGTGAAGTTATTGAGCAGGGTGCGATGGACACGCATCTCGTCCAGGCAGGACTGCTCGCAACGCGCGGCGCCCACACAGGACATGCCGGTCCGCACACAAGGGCCGGCACCACCCAGATCCCAGCCGTACTCGTTGATCTCGTCGAAGAAGTGCTGGGTATTGTCGGTGTCGGTACCGATGAACATGATGTTGCCGGTCTGGCCATGGAAGGTGATGAGGCCCGATCCCCATTTCTCCCAGCTCTCGGCCAGCTGGCGGAGCATGTCGGTGGTGTAGTAGTTGCCTGCCGGCGGCTGCACACGTAACGTGTGGAACTCCTTGGACTCGGGGAAGGCGTGACCGACCTCGGAGAAGCGCGGAATGATGCCGCTGCCGTAACCGAACACCGAGACGGTACCCCCCTTCCAGTAGCCCTTGCGGGTCTCGTAGGAGTGCTCAAGCTGCCCCAGCAGGCTGTTGGCCATCCCTTTGATGCGCTCGTCGGGATGCTGGTCCCGCAAGCGCTTGATGCCGGAAATGAAGCTCGGCCAGGGACCCTTCTCCAGCTCGTCGAGCATCGGCGTCTCGTAGTGTTTGTTAGCCATGCGCTCTCTCCTCAGAATTTGGGTGTCGTGTTGTCGGAATGACTCCAGCTGCCGTGTCGCCGCCCGTCAGCCCGGGCTCGGCCACCATCCGATCCGGTCGCCCACGTGTCGCAGGCCTACGAGCCGGGATGTGCCCGGCCTACCGAAAACGAAAGTGTAGGTTCGCCTCCCGGCGAATTGCACCCTACCTATGGGGTGGCGGCCTGTGACCGGTTTATCCCCTTTGGGGGGCATAGGCCCATAAGCCCGATTTATCGTTGGCTCGATGGGCCCGCGCAGTATACTGGAGCCGCCCATCCATGCTTGGTTTTGCAATAAATTCCATGACTTCCCCTGCATCCACCGCCCGCCCGGTGCCGAGCCCCTTCGATCCCGACGATGCCGCCGGCTACGCACGTTGGCGGGAACGAAAGCTGGCCCTGGCGCCCACGGAGGCCGCCGAGCTGCGCGTGCCCGTCCGCGACCCCCGGGCACTGGATCCGGACGAACGGGCCGCCATCCTCGCCACTTGCCGTCGTGCCAACATGGCCATCTACAGGGTCTCGGAACCCGATGACATGGACAGGGGAGCGCTCCTGGCCCTGGCGGGCCAGCTCGGGCTGAAGCGCTTCGACCGCAATCTCTGTGCGGACGAGGAAGCGATCAGCGCCCTGGAGGTGCGCAGCCACGGCCCGGCCGGCGAATACATCCCATATACCAACCGACGCCTGAGCTGGCACACGGATGGCTACTACAACGAGGAGGCGCGGCGGATCCGTGCCTTCCTGCTGCACTGCGTTCGACCGGCCGCCCAAGGTGGGGAGAACGAACTGCTGGATCCGGAGATCGCCTACATTTACCTGCGCGACGCCAACCCCGACTATGTGCGTGCGCTCATGGCCCCGGACGCCATGATCGTGCCCGCCAACGTGCGCAACGGCCGCGTAGTGCGGGCCGCGTTCGTGGGCCCGGTGCTGGGGATCGAACCCCGGACCGGGGACCTGTTCATGCGTTACACGGAGCGCAGCCGTTTCGTGCGTTGGCGCAACGATCGGACAACCCAGGCGGCCATCCGGTTTCTGGCCGAGATCCTGCGTTCGGATATACCGTATAAGGTACGTTACCGGCTGGCCCCGGGCGAAGGGTTGATCAACAACAACGTGCTGCATACGCGCAGCGCGTTCCAGGACCCCCCTCAGGGTCCCGGCCGCTTGTTGTTGCGCGCCCGGTCCTACGATCGGATTGCGGGGACGGCGTTGAATCGACGTTTTTCAACCAAGGTCGAGATGGACGATGTTGTGGCTGAGTGAGATTCTCCTCCAGCACCACGAGCTGGAAACCTTCGAGGAGCTGGAGCACGTGGTCCGTGAACTCGGCCAGCGCGGCGAGCGGTTCCTTCGCATGGACGTCAAGCCGCAGTTCGAGGACACACCCGAGGATTGGGAAGACCGGCTGGAGGCTGCGTTCACGGCCGCCAAACGCTGAACGGAGGCACCATACCGTGTACTGGCAGGAAGAGGACGACAAGGTCCATCCCCCGCAAGTCCCAGACGAGGTGGTGGACGTGAACTTCAAGGTCGCCTGCCGGGCCCTGCCCCTGGACCACGCCCACGCCCTGTCTGAGGCGGTGCTGGCCGTCTTGCCCTGGCTACACGACGAACCCCTGGCAGCAGTGCACCTGATCCATGGGGCCGAGTCGGGTAACGGCTGGCTCCGACCCGAAGATCCGGATGCGTTGCTCTATCCCTCGCGGCGCACCCGCTTCACCCTGCGCGTGCCCCGGCACCGCGTGGCCCAGGTCCAGGAGCTGGCCGGGCACACGCTGGACGTGGGGGGATATCCGTTGACTCTGCGCGAGCCTCACGTGCGCGAGCTCTCCCCCTTGACCACCGTGTTCTCCCGCCACGTGGTCAGTGATCAAGAGCATGAGGCCGCCTTCCTGGATGCCATGGCCGCGCAGCTCCGCGAGGGGCTGGACATCCGCGTGCGCAAGATGGTGGCCGGACGTGCGCACCACCACCGTTTCCCAGAAGGCACGGTGCGCACGCGCAGCCTCATGATCGACGGCCTGCGCGTCGAGGAGTCGGTACGCCTGCAGCAGCACGGCCTCGGCCCGGGGCGCCTGCAGGGGTTCGGGATCTTCCTGCCCCACAAGGCGGTTGGAGGCAGTCGCCCGGATTCCGGAAAATGACCCACACTCGTTTTCTTTCAGGTGCAACACCCATGAGGAGCGCGAAATGGCTTTGATGGTCGATGGCAAGGAGATCCCCACCGACGAGAAGGGCTATCTGTTGAACACCGCCGACTGGAACGAACGGGTCGCCGAGGCGATCGCCGCAGCCGAAGGATTGGAGCTCACCCAAGAGCACTGGGATCTCATCAACTGGCTGCGTGACGAGTACTTCAACAACAATCAGAACCAGCCCAACACGCGGGCCATGGTCAAAGAGATGAGCCAGCGCTGGGGCCGCAAGATCTCGGCCAAGGACCTCTACGCCCTGTTCCCCCGTGACCCGAGCAAGCAGGGACCGCGGGTCGCCGGACTGCCCGAAACCCGGCGCAAGGGGGGCTATTGAGCAACGCTGCTACCCAATCGGGAATAGAGACGCACGGCGGGACGGTGGCTATATTTTTGCGACCTGATTTCCCGGATCGAGTCTCAGTCAACGAGGATCCAAGATGAGCGACAGACAGGCACTGATCAAGGAGCTGCTGGAGTTGCAGCGCAAGTTCATCGAATACGATCATGAGCACGGGGTCACGCCCGAGGAATATTTCGTCCCCTCTGAGGACCATCCGCTGCACGGCTTCCGGCAGCGTTACAACGAGCTCGCCATGAAGCTGGTGCAGCAGGCCCATCAGGACGTAGGATCCCATCCCTGAGCCTGCCGCACCCGTTGTGAACCCGAGAAAGGCCGCGAATGCGCGGCCTTTCTCGTGCATGACCTCAGAGATAGTGCTTGCGGTCTCGGCGCCGCCGGCCGGCCTTTTGCACCACGACCCCTTTGACCGCCTCCAGTCCAGGGATCTCCACGGTTTCATAGGCATTGTTGAGCGGCTTGAGGAAATACCGCCCGTTCTCGATGACGAGCTGCCGGAAGATGTATTCCTCGTCCACCACGGCCAGCACGTAAGAGCCGTTCTTGACCACTCCGTCGGCCTCGATGACGATGATGCACCCGTCCTGAAACTCGGGCTCCATGCTGTCACCGAGCACCCGTAGGGCGAACGGCTCGCTGCCGGCACAACCTCCGATATCCATGACGGTCACCTCTCTTCGACGCGCAGGTCCTTACGCCTTGGAGACGCCACACACCTCTCCCGAGCCACTATAGCGAGTGCGGAAGCAGGCTCAAAATTGCACACCCAGCATCTGGGCTTCCCCCTCCAGCTCCCGCTCCTCCTGCTGCAGGGCCCAAAGACCGGCATACAGGCCACCGGCCTCGAGCAATTCCGCGTGCGTCCCCTGCTCCACGATGCGCCCCTGATCCAAGACCAGGATCCGGTCCGCATCGACGATGGTGGACAGCCGGTGGGCGATGACCAGCGTCGTGGTACGGGCCGAGACCTGCCGCAGGGCGGCAAGGATGGATTGCTCGGTGCGTGAATCCAGGCTGGAGGTGGCCTCGTCGAAAACGAGGATCGGCGGGCGCTTGAGGATGACCCGGGCGATGGCCACCCGCTGCTTCTCCCCACCCGAGAGCTTCAGGCCTCGCTCACCCACCACCGTGTCATAGCCCTGCGGCAGTGAAGCGATGAACCCGTGCAGATCCGCGAGCCGTGCCGCTTCCACCACCTCCTCCCGTGTGGCCGTGGGGCGTGCATAGGCGATGTTGTAGTAGATCGTGTCGTTGAACAGCACGGTATCCTGGGGGACGATGCCGATGGCCCGGCGCAGGCTTTCCTGGGTCACATCACGGATGTCTTGGCCGTCGATGCGAATCGCCCCTGCATCGACATCGAAGAATCGAAACAGCAGGCGCGCCAGCGTGGACTTGCCGGCCCCGGAGGGACCCACCACCGCGACCCGCCGACCGGCCGGGATGCAAAAATTCACGCCCCGCAGGATCCTGCGCCCGGGCTGGTAGCCGAATACCACATCCTCGAACCGCACTTCGGCCCGCGTGACCTCGAGGGGTCGTGCATCGGGCCGGTCCCGGATCTCGGGTTGTCGGTCCAGCAACTGGAAGACCTGCAACATGTCGGCGAGCGCATAGTTGAGCGAACGGTAGATGACGCCGAGAAAGTTCAGCGGCAGAAACAACTGCAGCATCATGGTGTTGACCAGCACCAGATCACCCAGGCTCATCCGCCCGGCCGCCACGCCGCGGGCGGCCAGCACCATGATCCCGGTGACGCCGGCGGCGATGATGAGGCCCTGCCCTGCATTCAGCATCGACATGGTCGCCTGGCTCTTGACCGCCGCATCCTCCCAGTCGCGCAGGGTGCGGTCGTAGCGCTGAACCTCGAAACGTTCGTTGTTGAAATACTTGACGGTTTCGTAGTTGAGCAAGCTGTCCACGGCCTGGCCGTTGGCACGGGAATCCAGGGCGTTCATGGTGTGTCGGAAATGCATGCGCCAGTTGGTGACGGCCAGCGTGAAGGCCACATAGATCCCCACGGTCAACAAAGTAACCAGGGCAAAGGTCCAGGCATACTGATGCAGCAGGACGAAGGCCACCAGGGCCAGCTCGGCGATCGTGGGCAGGATGTTGAAGACCAGGTAGTTGAGGATGGAGCTGATGCTACGGGCACCCCGGTCCAGATCGCGCGAGATGGCGCCTGTGCGCCGCTCCAGGTGATACCGCAGGGACAGTTCGTGCAAGTGTTCCAACACCTGCACCGAGAGCTGATGCATGGCCGCGTAGCGCACGCGCGCGAACAGCGTATCGCGCAGTTCACTGAACAACGACATGGCCACGCGCAACATCCCGTAGCCGGCTAGCAGCCCCAAAGGCACCACGAGGACTGCATGCCGGGAGGCATCCAGCGCGTCAACGATCTGCTTGAGCACCAGCGGCGCGCCTACGGTGGCCAGCTTGGCCAGGATCAGACACGACAGGGCCACCAGGACGCGTCCCCGATAGCGCCACAGATAAGGGCCCATGCGACGCAGGTTGCGCAGGTCCGAGGCGGTGATGTGGGGCTGCTCGGTACGGGAGGAAACGCCGTGGACCATGATCGGGATTCAGAGGACAAAAGAAGAATTTTGCTGTCCCCGATGGAAGGACACAAATGCCCCAGCGAAACGCCCGGAGCGTGCCTGCAGCTCTCTACCCTGCAGGCCGCACGCGCTCCCATATCCGATGCAGACGGACCCCCAATGCTACCAAGCGTAAAAAGGCCGGAGACAGCCGCCCCTCGCGATGGGCCCGAGCGATGCGCTCGGCGTAGTCACGCAGCTCCGCGTAGCGGTGGATATAGGCCTCCGGCGAGGGAAGAACCTTGCGGCTGCTCATCCACACCGGCTCCTCGAACGGCAGGCCCAGGAACGTCAAGAGCCGCTCGTACATCTCCCGGTTGTCCCGGGCAAAGTCCTCGTAATCGAGCCAGAAGCAGGCCTCGGGTTCGACGATCCCGGCATACGCCGCATAGACTTGTTCCATGTTCACTACGTGACGCACCAGCTGCACCCTCGGCACGCGGACCCGCTGTGGCGCCCGGTCCGCCCCGGGCCGCCACGAATGGGCCACGCCAGTCCTGCGCAGGTGGAGCCGGGAGCCCAGATGGGCCACGTAATCGTTGCGACGCGTAACGATCACCCGCGTACCCGGAAGGCGTTCACGCAGGACACGCGCCATCCTCTGGACCATCTTGGGTGAGTTCATGCAGGTCTTGGCCCCGCGTATGCGCGTCTCCGGACCCGAGGCTACCGCCGTCATGGCGTCGAATACGATTGCGTGGCCCCGTTCCTCTTCTTCCGGGGTCAGATATCCCTTGATCTTGAACACACCGAGCCCCTGGATGAACACTCCGGGATCCAGCTCGCCCGGCATGGCTGCAATGGCTGGATGGCCCGAAAGCATCACGCTGACCGCCGTAGTCCCGGAACGCGTGGGACCCGCGATCAGGTAGCGAGTGACAAGACCCTGACCTTCTGGCACGTCCGACTTGGACCCGCCTACCAGGGCATGAACTGACTCATGAAGGTCAGCGGCCTGGCGACACTGTGGGTCATGATGGCCATCTGCTGGCGCATGGCGTCGTTGGTTGCAGTGATGGCCCGGATGGATTGGTCGATCTCGCTCATACGCACCAGCATCGGGTCCATGGCGTCGAGCTTGCGGGACATCTCGTCCATGGTCACCACCATGGTCTGCATGCTGTGTGCCACGGAGTGCATATCGTGAGTGAGGCTGTAGACGAGAAAGAAGCCGTAACCGGCCAGGATGACGAAGGCGAACAGGGCCGGATACACGATCAGTTCCCAACGCCTGGCGCTGCGTTCGAAACACCCGACGAACCGTTCCAGGGCATCGGCAGGCACTGCCACGTCAGGCCCGTGGATGGGTTCTGACTCTGCCTTCGAAACCGGCTGGGGAAGATGGCTGGAATGGTAGTCCTTATGCGTGTTCACGAGGTTGCGGGACTCCTCGGCGCTGTGGGCGAGCGCAAACCGGCGCGCAGTATGGCAATGGGAAGGTGTGGGAGACCAGCCCGGCAGCTTCGAAATTTTCGATGCGCCGATTAAGCCAGTCTATGGATGAATAAGTACATCTGAATCCATTGATATACGGAAGCGCATTTGACGCCGGCGCCGCACCACGACAGCATATGCAGCCGTTTGCACCCATGCCGGAGACGAGCAGCGCTTCGTGGTCCGAACCTTCGACCCCAACCTCAGCCTGGAGGCAGCAGATCTCGCATGCATTCGCGACGACCGGGTGCTGTTTGAGCACCTCGGATTCACACTCGCCACCGGGGAACTGCTCATGCTCGAGGGCCGCAACGGGAGCGGTAAGACCTCCCTGCTGCGAATCCTGTGCAGCATCCGGCTCCCGGACGCCGGTGCGGTCTGGTGGTGCGGCGAAGAGGTCCAGCGGCTGGGTCCGGACTACCACGAGCAGCTCTCCTATGTGGGACACAAGGACGGCATCAAACAGGACCTCACCCCAGAAGAGAATCTGCGCATGGCACGCGCCCTGGGCCGCCCCAGTCCGGAGCTGGACATCCCCGAAGCCTTGGAGCTCTTTGGCCTCTACGGATTCGAAGACGTCCCCACACGCACACTGTCGGCGGGTCAGCAGCGACGCGTCGCGCTCGCCCGGCTGGTGGCCACCGAAGCGCCGCTGTGGATCCTGGACGAGCCTTTCACGTCCCTGGACCGTGACGGCATCGGCGTGTTCGAGTCGGTGATGGAGACCCACCTTGAACGCGGGGGCATGATCGTCATGACCACGCATCATCGGGTGGCGCTGGAGGGTGAGCGGGTGAAGCGCATCAACCTCACGGCATGAGCGCCCTGTCCACGCCCCGGGCCATGGCGCTGCTGCTGCGCCGGGATCTGCTCCTGGCCTACCGGCGCCGCGCGGAGTTGATCAACCCGCTCCTGTTCTTCGTGCTCATCGCCACGCTCTTCCCCCTGGGCGTGGGCGCCGACAGCCGGCTGCTGCAAACGGCCGGGCCCGGCATCGTCTGGGTTGCGGCCCTGCTGGCCGCCCTGCTCTCCCTGGACAGTGTCTTTCGTTCCGACTTCGAAGACGGCACTCTGGAGCAACTCATGCTCAGTGCCCACCCGGTCTCCCTGTTGGTCCTGGCCAAGGTGTTCGCCCACTGGCTGGTGACGGGGGTCCCCCTGATCCTGGTTTCCCCGCTCATCGGGGTGCTGCTGTCCATCCCGTCCCGGGCCATGCCCGTGCTGGTCGCCTCGCTGGCGCTCGGCACCCCGGTACTCAGCCTGATCGGTGCGGTGGGCGTGGCCCTCACCGTGGGCCTGCGGCGCGCAGGGATCATCCTCTCGCTGTTGGTTCTCCCCTTATATGTTCCGGTGCTAATATTCGCCTCCAGTGCCGTGGACGCCGCATCGAGCGGCCTGCCGGTGGGCCCGCAGCTCTACATCCTCGCGGCCATGCTCGTGGCAGCCGTGAGCCTGGCACCCGTGGCCGCGGCCGCCTCCCTACGCGTGAGTCTGAGCTAGGTAATCGTCATGATGCGCTTCATCCACCGGCTGGCCTCGCCCAAATATTTCTACGACGTCGCCGGACGCATCGTCCCCTGGGCTGGGTGGGGTGCGCTGATACTGATCCTGGTGGGCGCGTACTGGGGTCTGGTCGAGGCGCCAGCGGACTACCAACAGGGCGACAGCTTCAGAATCATCTACGTGCACGTGCCTGCTGCTTGGATGTCGTTGTTCATCTACGTGGTGATGGCGGCGGCCGGTGCCATCGGCCTCGTCTGGCGGATCAAGCTCGCCGAGATCATCGCCATCGCCAGTGCCCCCATCGGTGCCTCGTTCACCTTTCTGGCCCTGGTGACCGGCTCGTTGTGGGGAAAGCCCATGTGGGGCACCTGGTGGGTGTGGGACGCCCGGCTCACCTCCGAGCTCATCCTCCTGTTCCTCTATCTGGGCGTGATGGCCCTCTACGGCGCCGTGGAGGACAAGCGGATGGCCTCACGCGCGGCGGCCATCCTGGCTATCGTCGGTGTGGTCAACATTCCCATCATCCACTATTCCGTAGAATGGTGGAACACCCTGCACCAGGGGCCCACGGTGACCAAGCTGGACAAGCCCTCCATTGCGCCCGAGATGCTCTGGCCGCTGCTCATCATGGCGGTCGGGTTCCAGCTCTATTATGTGGCCACGGTCCTGATGCGCGCCCGTGTCGAGCTGCTCGAGCGAGAGCGCAACAGCCGGTGGGTACAGGAACTGGTGCAGCCGCGATGAGCTTCCAGGAATTCTTGCACATGGGTGGTTATGCGGCGTACGTATGGACCTCCTATGCGCTCGCCTTGGTGGTCCTGATCGCCAACGTGGTGCAGCCGCTGTTGCAGCGGCGGCGTCTGTTCGCCGCCCTGGCGCGCAAACGCCGCCGCAGCGCACGGAACTAAATCGAGATCAACGACTCCCATTATGCGTTCGGCGATCCTATGGCTGGCGTTCCGGGGAGTTACACGTCCAGCCATGGAGTGTGGGATCCAATCGGGGCAGGTGCTTCCGGCGTCGGCCATGACCGGGACTCGGCTCACCCCAGGGCCCGCGACGCGGCAAGTCCGGTTCCCATCCCCTTCGGCAGGAAAAGAGGTGCATCGCCATGACCCCAACCCGAAAGAAACGGCTGATCCTGATCGCTGCGATGCTGGTCGGTGTCGGGATCGCCACGGCATTGGCCGTGACCGCGTTCAACGACAATCTGATGTTCTACTTTTCGCCGAGTGAAGTGGCCCAGGGCAAGGCCCCGGCGGATCACCCGTTCCGCGTCGGGGGGCTGGTGACCACCGGCAGCGTTCAGCGCCAGCCGGACGGGCTGACAGTCCAGTTCAGCTTGACGGACAATCAGTCCACCATTCCCGTGCAGTATACCGGTATCCTGCCCGACCTGTTCCGGGAGGGGCAGGGCATCATCGCCAAGGGTCGACTCAACGATAGTGGCGTCTTCGTGGCCGACGAGGTGCTGGCCAAGCACGACGAGAACTACATGCCGCCGGAGGTGGCCGACTCCTTGAAGACGGCCCGCCAGGGCATGGGTGACCAGCGATGACCGGGGAGTTGGGGCACTTTGCCCTGATCCTCGCCCTGTGCCTGGCCGCCGTCCAAGCCGTCGTTCCCCTTGCCGGCTCCTATACCGGCAATCGTACCTGGATGGCCGTGGGACCTTCCACGGCCATCGGGCAATTCGTGTTCCTGGCGCTGGCCTTCGCCGCCCTGATGCACGGATTCCTCACCGACGATTTCTCACTGCGCTACGTGGCCGAGAACGGCAACACGCGCCTGCCGGTGATGTACAAGATCTCCGCCGTTTGGGGCGCCCACGAGGGCTCGCTGCTACTTTGGGTGTTCCTGTTGTCGGGTTGGGGCATGGCCGTAGCGCTGCTGAGCCGCCACCTGCCGCAGGTGATGCAGGCCCGCGTGCTCTCCGTGTTGGGCATGGCGGCGATCGGCTTCCTGCTGTTCATGCTTTTGACCTCCAATCCCTTCGAGCGGCTCTACCCGGCGCCGGCGGAGGGACGCAGTCTCAACCCCTTGTTGCAGGACCCCGGGTTGGCCATACACCCGCCGCTGCTCTATATGGGCTACGTGGGCTTCTCCGTGGCCTTCGCCTTTGCCCTGGCCGCTCTGCTTGGCGGCAAGCTCGATGCGGCCTGGGCGCGGTGGTCGCGTCCCTGGACCACCACGGCTTGGATCTTCCTCACATTGGGCATCACCCTGGGGAGCTGGTGGGCCTACAATGAGCTGGGTTGGGGCGGCTGGTGGTTCTGGGACCCGGTGGAAAACGCCTC
>JALVEU010000385.1 GCA_027030565.1 Gammaproteobacteria bacterium
GGTTGGTCTGCTCGGCAACCCCGCGGATGACCTCCAGCACGGCGCTGATGGCCTCGCTGTGCTGCTCCACCTCGGCGATGGTCCGCGACGAGGCATCGATGCGATCGGCCAGCAGGCGGATCTGTTCCTTGGCCTGAGCCACCACCCGGGCACCGGCCTGGGTCTCCCCATGGGCCTCCCGCGCCGAATCGGCGGTGAGTCCGATGTTGCCGGCCACCTCTTGCACGGTGGCGGTCATCTCGTGCATGGCCGTGGCCACCTGATCGGTCTCGCCGTGCTGCTCGTTGACGGTGCGCGTCATCTGTTCGGTGACGGTGGCCATTTCCTCGCCGGCGGCGGCCAGTTGTTCGATGGTGGACTGCACCTGCATGAGCATCTGCCGCTGGGCGGCGATGGTGCTGTTGAGGTCCTGGGCCATCTCCCCCAGCTCGTCCCGCGAGCGGTAGCCCACCTGGGTGGTGAGATCGCCGTCGCCCAAGCGCTGCAACACCCCGCGCACCTCGAACAGGGGGCGGCGGATGCTGCCCACCATCATCCGGGCCAGCAGGAGGGCGAAGACCACCCCGGCGGCGATGAGGGCCAGCGTCACCCAACGCATGGACGCATAGGCGGCCAGGCCATCCTGCCGACGAGCCTGCGCACTCTCCAATTGGAACGCCGCCAGGGCCGCCAAGGCCTCGCGTTCCGCTTGGAAACGTTCCGCCAAACGGCTGGAGGCGAGGCGCAAGGCCGTGTCCATATCACCCCGGCCGATGGCGGGCAGAAATTCCTGCCGCACGAGCTGGAGATAGGCCGACCAGGCACTCTGGAAGCGGTCCAGGAGACGGCCATCCTCCCCATCCAGAGTGTCGGCTCGAAGATCGGCCTGGAGCGACTCGACCTCACTGACGACCCGCTGCAACCGTGCCTCCAGACCCTTGCCACCGGCCCCCATGACCGGAGCCGTCTCAAGGCGCCGCTGCAACTCGAAAAGCCGCGCCTGCAAATCCGCCACCCATCCCATGGGGACGACTTCCTTCTCGTAGAGGTCGCCCACCCGTTGTTCGATGACCCCGGCCTGCTGCATCCCGAAGAGCCCCAGGGCGAGCAACATGGCGGTGAGGGTGGCGGTGACCGAGTAGATCTTGGTGGCGATGCGCCAGTCCTGATAACGGACGAATCTCATACTTTCTCCTTTCCAAGAAACACGGGAATATCAGGGACGAATCAGGCGCATCGGGCTTGTTCTTGTTGCCTACCGAATCCTTGGAAATTTTTTCACCAGACCGTACTGATTCCCCAGGTTTATCGGTTTTTATCCATCCGCCTTTAACAACTCCTCGAACCCATGGGCAAGTACCTGATCTCCTTGGCGTATACTCCTCCCCATGACACGCTCCTCCCTGCGCCACGGCTATACCACCGGGGCCTGCGCCACCGCCGCCAGCCTCGCCGCTGCCCTCGCCCTGGTGCGCGGCGAGCGGCCGGAGGCGGTGACCATCCGCCTGCCCGCGGGCGGGTCGGTGCGCTTCGCCCTGGATCACCTGCG
>JALVEU010000386.1 GCA_027030565.1 Gammaproteobacteria bacterium
CCCCAGCGAGATCCATCCGAACAGGATCGCGAACAGGCCGGCCACCGAGAGCTCCAGCGCGCCCTCCCCCTGGTTGGGCAGCATCTCCAGGAAGTAGCGCGTGGCCACGGCACTCTGCGTCCCCGCCAGTCCGAACAGCAGGAACCGGCGCCGATAGGCGGTCCAGGGCCAGTGACGCAGCCAGCCGCCCATGGTTCAAATCCGGCTCAGGCCCGCTGGCGGCGCAGCCCGCTCAACGCCCGGTGCAGCCACTGCAGCGGCCGCGGCACATAGGGCTGCGGCACCATGGAACGCCTGAGCAAGGCGGGATGCGCACAGCCGCGCAGTTCGTCGGGGGCTCGGCCCAGTACCGTACGTGCCCATAGGGTGGCATGTGGGGCCTCGGGCGCGTTGCCGGCTGCCTCGGCCATGACCTCCCGCAGCGCCTGCATGAAGTCCTCGACGCTTGCGGCTCCCTCTACGCGGCCCATGGCGGCCTGCAAGAGCTCGATCCGCGCCACGGTGGGCAGGCCCAGGGCCCGGAGATAGCGTTCGGCGCGAAGCCGCACGGTCTCCGGCACCCGGGCCACGGCCCGCTCTTTCGTGTCCTGTGCAATTGCGCTCACTGATCTTCTGCCTCCAGATAGTAGGACCAGGTCTCCGAGATCGCCTGCTGTCCCCGTTGGAGATAGGCGCGCAGCTCGATCGGTCCTTCATCGACAGGTTTCACGGCGAACGAGATCCGCCAGCCTCCCGTCACGTCGTTGCGGGTCGCGGCGACATCCGTGATCTTCACGTTCGCCCCGCCCGACACCACCGGGGAAACGGGAGCACCGTCGTCGAGCGCATCCAGGGCTTGGCCCGCGAAATCCAGTACGAAGTGCGTACGCTTCCCGGCCCCACCCAGACCCACCCAGGTGTTGGCCACACGGGCATTGGCGTCCGGATTGACCGGACGACCGTACCATTCGACCCGATAAGCGTACTCCAAGCGCTGGCCGGGTTCCACGGGCTCGCCGCTGGTCCAGTACGCCACCACGTTGTCGTTGAACTCGTTACGGGTGGGGATTTCCACCAGTTTGACGTGGCCCTTGCCCCAGGATCCCCGGGGCACCACCCAAGCCGAGGGACGCAGCTCCATGCGGGTCTCCAGATCCTCGTAGCTGCGGAAATCGCGGTCACGCTGCAGCAGGCCGAAACCGCGCGGGTCTTTCAGCCCAAACAGGGCCAGGCGCAGCCGCGGACCATTGACCAGTGGCCGCCAGATGCGCTCACCCGTCCCGTCGATGAGCATGAGACCGTCGGAATCGTGCACCTCGGGACGCCACTGACCCGCGGGGCGTGGAGTGTTCTCCCCGTAGAAGAACATGCTGGTGAGCGGGGCGATACCAAGCTCACGGATCTTCTTGCGTGGATACAGACGCAGCTTCACATAGACCCGCGTCGGATCGCCGGGGAACACCGTGAAGCGATAGGCCCCCGTGACGCTTGGGCTGTCCAGCAACGCGTAGATTCGGATGTAGCTTGAGTCCTTTCGCGGCCGTTCGATCCAGAACTCGCGGAATTCCGGGAATTCCTCGCCTCCCTCCAGCGCGGTGTCGATGGCCAGCCCCCGCGCCGAGAGCCCATAGCGACCGCCCTTGGGCACCGCCCGGAAATAACTGGCGCCGAGAAAGGCGATGACCTCGTCCTGCACGCCGGGGTCGTTGAGCGGATAGTAGATCCGGAATCCGGCATAACCGAGATCCGGAGGGATTCGGTGCCGCAGATGGCGGGCGCGCGGGCCATAGTCGAAGCGCTCCACAGAGAAAGGCACCTCGTGCACACCCTCCCGATCCAGGTAGTGGATCTTCACCGCATGCTCGTAGACCATGCCCGGATGAAAGAATTGCACGTCGAAATGCATCCCCGGCGCCCGCCACAACGTGAATTCGGGTTTGTAGCGGATATCACGCAAGGCGTCGTAATCGATCTCGCGCAGGAACTTCGGAATCTTTTCCGGCGGCCGGTAGGGCTGGGTGGCGAGGGCCGCCGCCTTGATACTCACTTCCTCCAGGCCGAATGCCTGGGCCACCCCCGCCGGTGTCCAGGCCAGCAACAGCGCGAGAAGATATGAGGCCGGCAGGGGGCGGCGCGCAGCACAATGAGGGCAGCGAGAGGTCACCATCATGGGGAGTGAGTCTGGAAGGCGAATGTTACGGTACGTGCCGTATATTCAGTATCTCAAAATACGCTTATAAAAATGAAGCCGCACCCGTTCCGATCTCTCGCACCCCGAACAGGTTCCCACAACTCGGCTGTGGCTCGACGTCGCACGGCCGGCTCGCCGAGAGCGCGTGCAGCGCAAAAGGCAGCCGGTGCCGGTCACAGCTCGAACGCCTCACCGAGCCGCGGCATGTCCACCCGCACACCGTGCAAGCGGCGAGCGAAGGCCTCCATGGCCTCCTGCTCTCCATGGATCAGGAAAACACGCCGCACGCCTTCCACCCTGGCCAGCCACTGCCGCAGCTCGACAGCATCGGCATGGGCCGAGAAGCCGCCGATGGTATACACCCGGGCCCGCACCGGGATCTCCTCGCCGAAAAGCCTCACCCGCCTGGCACCGTCGATAATGATGCGTGCCAGGGTGCCACGGGCGGCATAACCCACGAAGATCACGCTGCATTCGGGGCGCCACAGATTGTGCTTAAGATGATGCCGAACCCGTCCCCCGGTGCACATGCCGGAGCCGGCCATGATCACGGCCCCGGCATGGATTTGATTGAGGGCCATGGACTGGGCCGTTTCCCGGGTAAAGTGCAGGTTGGGCAGGGAGAAGGGGTCGCGCCCGTTTTCGAACAGGGCCGCGGTCTGTGCATCGTAGCATTCGGGATGGCGGCGGAAGATCTCGGTGGCCGAAATGGCCATGGGCGAGTCCAGGAAGACCTGCAGAGACCGCGGCAGGCGGTGCCCCTCCACTGCCTCGCGCAGATAGAACAGGATCTCCTGCGCGCGCTCCAGTGCAAAGGTGGGGATCACCACGTTGCCGCCACGATCCAGGGTCTCGGCGATCGCACCGTAGAGCTCCTCCAGGGAAGGCTGCAAGGGCTTGTGGCGACGGTCTCCATAGGTGGTCTCCATGAGCACTACGTCGGCCTGGGGAGGTGGGTGTGGATCGCGCAGGATGGGCCGTCCGCCATAACCGAGGTCCCCGGAGAACAACAGCCGCCGCCTCCGTCCGTGCTCGTCGGCGTCTAGCAAGACGCTGGCCGAGCCGAGGATGTGGCCTGCGTCGTGGAAGCTCGCACGAAGGCCCGGGGCCAACTCCAGGGGGACACGGTAGTCGGCCGTGCGCCCGAAGCAGTCCAGACTGTTGAGCGCATCGAGGGTGGTGTACAAGGGCTGCGGTGCCACGTGCCTGCCCCGGTGCCGGGCCGTTTGCCGCGCCTCGCGTGCGGCCTCCTCCTCCTGCAGATGGGCCGCATCGAGGAGCACCAATCGGGTCAGCTCCCGGGTCGCGGCAGTGGTGATGATCTCGCCTCGGAAACCGGCGTTCACCAACAGCGGAATGCGGCCACAGTGATCCAGGTGGGCGTGTGTGAGCAGCAGATAATCCACGGTGGCCGGATCGAACCCGAACGGGCGGCGGTTCTCCTCTTCGAGCTCTCCTCCTCCCTGATAGAGACCGCAGTCCACGAGAATCCGCCGCCCGCAGCACTCGACCAGATGGCACGAACCCGTCACCTCCCGATCCGCACCATGAAAACCCAGCCGCATCCGACCCCCCCTTCGTCGCACACCAATCCACGGGGAAACCTAACTGCGGCTTGCACGCGCCGCACTGTTCAGGATCAACCCCGCAGATGCCCGCACCCCGAATCCGCCGCCACACGCGCCCTATATACTTGCACGCAGGTCGACGCACCGGCGAAGTGGCAGATCGGATCCCGCCGTTGCCACGATATCCAACGACGCACACCCGGATCCCCGGACGCAGCACCATGCCATCAGGAGCGCATCACCATGAGCCATGAAGGGGCCTGTATCGGCTGCGAGGTGTTCCGGGACCAGTACCGCGCGGCGGAGGACGCCATCGCCCGACGCCTGGCCGCGGAGGCCCGGCAGGATCCCCAACGGCAGGCACGGGTTCAAGCCGAGGCGAGAGCACTGGTGGAGGCGACGCGCCGGCGGCTGGCCCGCCACGGACCCTTCGAGCAGCTATTGGCGAGCTACGACCTCAGTACGGAGGAGGGCCTGAGCCTCATGCTCCTGGCCGAAGCATTGCTGCGCATACCCGATGCCGCAACGGCGGAACGCCTGGTGGCCGACCACCTGGCCGGACGCGACTGGTCACTCCCGGAGGCGGACGGCCCGGCGCTGCTCCAGCTCGCCGCGCGGGCGCTCAACCTGGCCGGCGGACTGTTCGGAGCCGTCCACCGGCCCGTGCCCGAGCCCCGACACGTCGTTGCGCGCCTGGTGGCCCGGCTCGGCGAGCGCCCCGCCCTGGCGGCCGTTCGCCAGGGCATGAAGATCCTGGCCGGGCATTTCGTGGCGGGCCAGACGCTGACGGAAGCCCGCGCCCGGGAACACCCCGGAGAGCGCTACACCTACGACCGGCTGGGCGAGAGCGCGCGCACCTCCGAGGATGCGGATCGCTACACCGCCGCCTACCTGGAGACCATCGAGTCTCTGGCGGGGCACGGCGCGGCCGACGTGATGCAGGCCCCCGGCGTCTCCATCAAGCTTTCGGCCCTGCATCCCCGCTTCGACTTCGCGCACTGGCCCGAGAGCCGGTCGGCGCTCATCGCCCGCGTGCGCGAGCTGGCCCTGGCGGCGCGGGCCTCGGGGATCGGGCTCACCTTGGATGCGGAAGAGGCGGCCCGGACCGAGCCGCTGCTGGACGTGTTCGAGACGGTGTTCGCTGACCCGGCGCTGGCCGACTGGGACGGCTTCGGGCTCGCCGTTCAGGCCTACCAGAAGCGAGCCCGCGGCATCCTAGAGTGGCTCGCGGGCCTGGCCTCTCGCATCGGACGGCGGATTCCGCTGCGGCTGGTCAAGGGTGCGTATTGGGACGCCGAGATCCGGCTCGCCCAACGCAAGGGTCTGGACGGCTATCCTGTGTTCACGCGCAAGGCGGCCACCGACGTTTCCTACCTGGCCTGCGCCGGGTACCTGCACGCACACCCGGAGCACTTTCACGCCCAGTACGCCACCCACAACGCGCATACCGTGGCCTGGCTGCTGACCCGGTACGGCGACCGCACCGACTACGAGTTCCAGCGCCTGCACGGCATGGGCGAGGCCCTGTACGAGGCGGTGCGGGAACACCACCCCCAGGCCCCGCCCTGCCGCGTCTATGCGCCCGTGGGGCCGCATCGCGAGCTGCTTCCCTACCTCGTCCGGCGACTGCTGGAAAACGGCTCCAACCTCTCCTTCGTCAACCGGCTGGCCGATCCGGACACACCGGTGGAAGACCTGATCGCCGATCCGGTAACCCGGCTGGAGCGGGCAGGATTCACCGCCCACCCGCGCATCCGCCTGCCCCGCGACCTCTATCTCCCCGAGCGCAGGAACTCGACAGGCCCGGACCTGAGCGACCCGCTGGAGCGCGTGGGCCTGTTTCCTCGACTGCGCAAGGCCGCCGCGGCCGAGCGCCGGCTGGAGGCCGGGACCGAGGCGCCCCGTATCCTGCACAGCCCCGTGGACGGGGCACCCCTCGGCACGGTACGGGCCATGAGCGGCGCCGAGCTGCGCGCCGCGTTGGAGCGTGCCGCCAAGTCCTTCCCCGACTGGGACCGCCAGCCGGTGGAGCGGCGCGCCCTGTGCCTGGAGCGTCTGGCCGACCGCCTGGAGCGGCATGCCCCCGAGCTGGTGGCGCTGGTGGTGCGCGAGGGCGGCCGCTGCCTGCAGGACGCCTTCGACGAACTGCGCGAGGCGGTGGACTTCTGCCGTTACTACGCCGGGCAGGCACGCCAAGCCTTCGAGCCCCGGCCGCTGCCGGGGCCTGCCGGCGAGCGCAATGGCTGGAGGCTGCACGGCCGGGGTGTCTTCCTCTGTGCGAGCCCGTGGAACTTTCCCCTGTCCATCTTCACTGGTCAGGTGGCAGCCGCCCTGGTGGCAGGCAACAGCGTGCTCGCCAAGCCCGCCTCGGCCACACCCTTCGTCGCCCAGGCCGTGGTGGAGCACATGCGCGCTGCGGGCGTTCCGCAGGACGTGGTCCAGCTGGTGGTGGCCGGCGGCGCAGCCGTCTCGGAACACCTCCTGGGCGACCCGCGGATCGCTGGAGTGGCCATGACCGGCTCCACCGAGACCGCCTGGACCATCCAACGCCGGCTGGCCGCACGTGATGCACCCATCGTGCCGCTCGTCGCGGAGACCGGCGGCATCAACGCCATGATCGCCGACAGCTCGGCCCTGCCCGAACAGCTGGTGGACGACGTGATCCGCTCGGCCTTCGACAGCGCAGGGCAGCGTTGCTCGGCCCTACGCATCCTCTTCGTTCAGGAGGACATCGCAGGCGAGGTCCTGCGATTGCTCGGTGGTGCCATG
>JALVEU010000387.1 GCA_027030565.1 Gammaproteobacteria bacterium
GCTCGACCAGGCGGGAGAGGCCGATGTGGTGCTGGGGCTGTTCCCTGCGCAGGATCCGCAAGGCTGTGATCTCGTGGCCACCGATGTGGACGGCCGCGTCACCGAAGTGCAGATCAAGCCCCGGCGCAGTCCACTGCGCGAGACCTGGATGCTCGCCCTCTGGGGCCCGGCCTTCACCGAGCTTGTTCACCGGGAGGTTGCCACACTGTCTGCCCGGGATACCGAGTGTCACCTGGGCGAGGGCATCCGAATGGCCCTGCGCAACGGCCTGCGCGTTTTGGGGGTGCGCATCCCCGGGGGGCGGTGCCGCGACCTGGGCACACCAAGAGCGCTGGTCGGCGCCTGGCGGGAGGGGGCTCCTGACTAGCCGCCCGCCACCGGGGGCCATACGGCGATGGTCTCGCCTTCCCGCAAAGGTGCGTTGCGTGCGGCAGGGGTGACGAAGACCCCGTCACGCAGTACCAGATGACGTTGTTCCGGCGGTACCCCGAACCGGTCCAGGAGTGCCGCGACGGTGGTGCCTTCGGGGACCTCGACCACGGCAGCGTGTTGGCGCGCACCCGGGGGGAGATACGACGCCAGGCTGGCGAAGAGCTTGAGGGTGACGGTCACGGGGATGCTGCATCTCCGAGGCCGGTGGTCGCCGTGCATGCGACGAAGGCCTCGGCGATCCGGGTGGGGGATCGGGCCAGACGCGCCTTCCATGCGCCCAGCGGGGCCCGGCGCTGCAGCAGCCCCCGCAACACGCCGACGTGTTCCGGCAGACCCACGACGATGGCGCCCACCAGCCGGTCGCGCTCGTCGAACTCCAAGCGCAGGTAGCGGCTGCGACCGGGTTCGGCTCGGCGAACCGACTCCCCGCCCGGGACGCCCGCCCAGTGGCCGAAGGAAACCGTCACCAGACCCAAGGTGTCGAGGATGTTCATGGGCAGGGCGCCGGCATATCGCACTGGACGTCCACACATGTTGAGTGCCGCGATCCGGCCCTGTTCCACGGCGGCGGGCTGAATGGCATACACGGCACGCTCGCCGCTGTACCAATCCACGGATTCACATACATCGCCGGCAGCGAAGACGTCCGGGTCGGAGCTGCGCTGCCAGGGATCGACGCGGATGCCGCGTCCGGTCTCCAGCGACAGACGCGTCCCGTCGGCGACCAGATCCAGGTTGGGCAGCACACCGGTCGCCACGACCAGGAGCTCGGCCGGGTGGACGGCGCCGTGCTCGCAGTGCACGGCCAGTGTGTCCGACCCGGCCCGTTCCACGCCGAGCACCTGTGTGGCGGTGTGCACCCGCACACCTTTGCGCTCACACCAGGCCTGCAGCATGGCTCCTCCAGTGGCATCCATCATGCGGGGAACCATGCGGTCCTCCGCCTCGATCACGGTGAGCCGTACCCCTCGCAGCACCAAGGCCTCGAGGATGATGCAGCCGATGAACCCTGCCCCCATGAGGACGACGCGACTGCCGGGCCGGGCTCGGGCGGCGATGGCCCGGGCGTCGCCCAGTGTCCAGCAGTGGCGTACGCCGGGCAGGTCCATGCCGGGGACGGGCGGCGTGGCCGGGCGGGCACCCGTGGCGATGAGCAGTCGGTCGTAGTGTTCGCGCTGGCCATCGGCCCGTCGAACGGTGTGTGTGTCCCACTCCACGGACTCGATCCGCTGGTGGACCAACTCTATTCCCAGTGCCTCGAAGTGACCGGGTTCGCGCAGCCAGGTGCCGCGTTCGTCGATCTTGTGCGCCAGTAGATAGGGGATGGCCATGCGGGAGTAGACTGGTTCCTGCTCGCCACAGAACAGGCGCACCGTGGCCTGGGGATCTGCCCGGCGCAGGGTCTCGGCGGCCACCACACCGGCGGGTCCGGCCCCGGCGATCAGGTAGCGCACGGTTCAGAGCCCGAGCCGTTGCAGGGTCTCCGGCGTGGGTTCGCCTTGCTCGTTCCAGCCGCGCAGCGCGTAGTATTCGGGCAACATCTTGCCCAGCTGGTTGGTGAGCCCCTTGGCCGGCCCCTGGCGGGCGGGCTCCTTCACGAGGCGCTCGGGGAGTCGGTCGTCTGCACCCGTGAAACCGGCGGCGAGATTGAACTGACGCTCCAGGTTCCAGATGCGCTCGCCCATCTCCAGGAGGCGTTCCAGGGACCAGTCGCCCTCGCAGGCGGCGTCGATCTGGGGCTGGATGTCGTCGAGGGTCCAGGCGAAGGTGGTGAACAGACACAACCCGCTGGAGTCCACCACGGCCGTGGCGTCCTGGAAGGCCTTGACCAGGGCCGGCTTGCCGTCCGGGACCAGTGGGTCGGTCTTTTCCGGGATGCCGAGCACCTCGCTGGCCACCGTGTAGCTGCGCAGGTGGCAGGCGCCTCGGTTGCTGGTGGCATAGGTAAGCCCCATGCCCTGGATGCCGCGGGGGTCATAGGCGGGAAATTCCTGCCCCTTGACCGTCATGGAGAGCTCTGGTCGGCCGTATTTCTCGCACAGGCGCTTCGATCCCAGGCCCAGTTCCCGCCCGAAGCCTTCGCCCCTGGCGGTCTGCTCGACCAGGGTGACCAGGGCGTCAGTGTTGCCGAAGCGCAGCTCGATGCCCCCGGTGTCTTCCTGGGTGATGGCGCCCGTTTCGTAGAGCTCCATGGCTGCGGCCAGGGTGGCGCCAAACGAAATGGGGTCCATGCCCTGCTCGTTGCAGACGAAATTGGCGTAGGTCATGGCTTCCAGGTCGTCGATGCCGGTGTCGGCGCCCATGGCCCAGGCATTCTCGTACTCCAGGCCACCCGATGCCTTCCAGTACTCGGGCTTGTTGCGCACCACGTAGTGGGTCTTGTCGATGCGCGACACCCGTCCGCAGGCAATGGTGCAGCCGAAGCAGGCCTGATTGGTCACCAGGTTGGGCCTCCCATCGGTGGGGCGTGGCTCACGCATGGCCTCGCCGGAGATGTGCGCGGCACCTTCGAACTGTACGTCGCGTGCATTACGCGTGGGTAGCGCCCCGATCTCGTTGACCACGTTCATGAGGACCTGTGTCCCATAGGTGGGCAGGCCCTGGCCGGTCACCGCATTCTCGGCCAGGATCCGCTTCTTTTCCGTGGTGACCTGGAGAAAACGCTGCGGATCGTCCACCCGCACGCCGCGGGTGCCGCGTACGGCAACCGCCTTGAGCCGCTTCGCCCCCATGACGGCCCCAACACCCGAGCGCCCGGCGGCCCGATGCAGGTCATTGACGATACAAGCGAACAGGACGCCGTTTTCACCGGCCTGACCGATGGCTGCGATCTTGAGCAGCGGGTCCTGGTGGATGTCGTGGATACGCTGATGGGTCTCCCAGACCGACTGCCCCCACAGTTCGCCGGCGTGCAGTAGCCGCGCCTCGTCGTCCTCCACGAGCAGATAGACGGGCTCACGGGCCTGACCTTCGACGATGACCATATCCCAGCCGGCGTTCTTCAGTTCGGCGCCGAAGTAGCCCCCGGAGTTGGAGCAGGCGATGGCCCCGGTGAGCGCTCCCTTGGTGATCACCGAGTAGCGGCCACCCGTGGAGGCCGCAGTGCCGGTCAATGGACCGGTGGCGAAGATGAGCTTGTTGTCGGGCGATAGCGGGTCGACGCGGGGGTCGACCTCCTCGGTCAGATACTTGGTCGCCAGTCCCCGCTGACCCAGGTACTGCATGGCCCAGTCCATGTTGAGCGGCTCCGGGGTGCAGGTGCCCTCGGTCAGATTCACACGCAATATTTTTCTCTGCCAGCCCATTTCCACGTCCTCCGCTTCAGGCCGAGGCCTGCGCCTGGGTGTCGGTGCGTGCCGCCCACATGCGCATGCGCTCATAGGCGGTGAGATCGGCGTCCACGTAGGTGATGGCCCCTGTGGGGCAATACCGGGCGCAGGCCGGATCTCCACCGCACAGATCGCACTTGATGACCTTGCCCGTGGCCTGGTTGTAATTCACCGTGCCGAAGGGGCAGGCGATGGTGCAGACCTTGCACCCCACACAGAGATTCTCGATGACCTCCTTGGCACCGGTGTGGGGGTTGATCTGGATCGCTTCCACAGGACAGGCCAGCTGGCACCAGGCCTCGGCGCACTGGGTGCAGGTGTAGGGCACATAACGGGCCTCGTCATGGAAGTGAAAGACGCGGATGCGGGAACGGGCGGGGTTGAACACCCCTTCGTGCTCGTAGGAACAGGCGAGTTCGCATTGCATGCAGCCCGTGCACTTGTCCGGCACGATGGAGAGCGCCTTGAGCATGGTGGCAGATCCTCGTCGGTGGGTTCGGCAAGCCAGGAGCGAGAAGGTCTCCTGGTGCGAATTCTGGCAAGAGCCGTGCCTGAATCTGGGTGGAAAAGTGCGCCTGTGAAGTGTCTGAGCGGCGTGTTTCCCTGTGTTCGATGGCCCAAGAGGGACAAAATGTCCCGTTCACGCGCAGACGGACCCAAAAATGGGCCTCCCGTGCCCCCGTTCTCGTCCTGTGGCGGTAGGTAGTCGGACGGATGGGCGCCCTCATGCGGGTTGGGCATACTGGGACGCCCAAGCGCCTCTGCTTCCGGACGTGGAGCGTTCCGCGTTCGGTCCGGTGTAGAGTGGTTTGATCGCGGTCAAGCTAGGATCGGCCGCTCTTGGGAAGGATAGTGGGGTCGGGATGCGAGGGCTTGAAGGGGCTCGGAGATGCCCCCATAGACTTTCGCACCGGGGAGGCTTTTGACCCACAACCCAAACAGGTGAGGTACGAACGATGAAGAAACTGTATGGTATCGCTGCAGCTGCTGCTCTGGCTGGCTCCGCCGCCATGGTGGCGACTCAGGACGCCGGAGCATGGTGGGGTGACGACTGGGATGGTCCCTGGTGGTGGTACGGCCCTTACGGCCCGTACGGCTGGTGGGGATACCCGTATTGGGCCTACCCCTATTGGGGATATCCGTATTGGGCGTATCCGTACTGGGGCGTGCCGTATTGGGGCTATCCCTATGCAGCACCGTACGCCACCGCGCCGTCGACGACCACGTCGTCTTCCTCGGCCAAATAAATGGCCGAGCCGGGCCCGGTGGGGGCAGGAAAAGGGTGGCTTCGGCCACCCTTTTTCGTTGGAGCCAGGTCCGGATCAGGCGGCGCGGCTGTCTCGCCGAGCCTCATTGAACTCGTTGAGGCCACGGCCGATGCCGTAATACTGTAGGCCGAATCGTGCCACGAGCGCCGGATCGTAGAGGTTGCGGCCATCGAAGATCACCGGCTGGCGCAACGCCGCGCGAATCCGCTCGAAGTCCGGACTGCGGAACTCGGTCCACTCGGTAAGGATGGCCAGCGCATCGGCGCCATCGAGCGCCGATTCCTGGTCCGGGACGAGTTCCAGGTCTGCACGTGCGCCGTAGATACGGCGGCATTCGTCCATGGCCACGGGATCGTATGCACGCACCTTTGCGCCGGCGGCCCACAGCGCCTCCATCAGCACGCGGCTTGAGGCCTCACGCATGTCATCGGTATTGGCCTTGAATGCGAGCCCCCAGAGCGCGATGGTCCTGCCCTTGAGTTGGCCATCGAAGTAGTGCGAGATCTTCTCGAACAAACGGCGTTTCTGGCGCGCATTGACGGCCTCGACCGCCTCCAGCAGTTGGGCCTGGTAGTCGTGTTCGCGGGCGGTACGTTCCAGCGCCTTGACGTCCTTGGGAAAGCAAGACCCCCCATAGCCCGCACCAGGGTAGATGAAGTGATATCCGATGCGCGGATCGGATCCGATGCCCACGCGGACCTTCTCGATGTCCGCCCCCAAACGTTCGGCCAGGTTGGACAGCTCGTTCATGAAGCTGATCTTGGTGGCCAGCAGGGCATTGGCCGCGTACTTGGTGAGCTCGGCCGAACGCACGTCCATGGCGATGAGTCGGTCACGGCTGCGATTGAACGGGGCATAGAGGGCCCGCATCAGTTCGGTGGTGCGCGGGTCCTCGGCACCGACGATGATCCGGTCCGGTCGCATGAAGTCCTCGATGGCCGCCCCTTCCTTGAGGAACTCGGGGTTGGAGACCACATCGAACGGCACTTCCACGCCGCGCTCGCGGAGCACGGTCTGCAGCGTTTCGCGCACCCGATCGGCCGTGCCCACGGGAACCGTGGATTTGTTCACCACGATGCGGTACTCGCCGAGGTGTTCGCCTATGGTGCGCGCCACCGCCAGCACATGGGAGAGATCGGCGGAGCCGTCCTCGTCCGGGGGGGTGCCCACGGCAATGAACTGGAACAGCCCGTGCGCCACGCCTTCGGCTGGGTCGAGACTGAAGGCGAGGCGTCCGGCACGCATATTGTCGCGTACCAAGTCTTCCAGCCCCGGCTCGTAGATGGGGATGCGGCCCTCGCGCAGCATGCCGATCTTGTCGGGATCGATGTCGATGCAGAGGACGTTATTGCCCACCTGGGCGAGACAGGCGCCAGTGACCAGGCCTACGTAGCCCGATCCGTAGATCGTGACGTTCATAGAGGTGCCCTCTGAGCGATATAGGTAGGTTGCCGGATCCTGCGGCGGCGGGAGC
>JALVEU010000388.1 GCA_027030565.1 Gammaproteobacteria bacterium
GCGGGTCCAGGCCCAGACCTCGGCCATGCGCGCCGCGGCGTCGGCCTGGGCAATGGCTTTGCGGGCCTCGGCCTCTTGCATGGCCAGGATGGGCGCTTCCCGGGTCTTCCGGTCCCAATACGCGGTGCTGTTCGCGTCTACGGTGCTCGTTATCGCGACGGCGGTACCGGTCTGCTGGATGACCTGTGCCGTTGCGGTACCGGCCTGCTCGGCAATCTGTGCCGTTGCCGTGCTCGTCAGGCCGTTGTAGTAATTCTGGACATACATCTCGGTCAACCGAAGGTTGAACTCGCCCAGGTACTCGGCTGCGACCTTGCGCTTGTCGTCGTCGGAGGAGGCGTCGAAGGCTCCCTCGGCCCCCGGCGTGAGCGCGACCTTGCGCACCTGCTGGGGTTGTCCCTGGTAGGGAGGGGTGGCGCAGCCTGCGATTCCCAACATCACACCCCATATTGCCGCCACCGCCAATAGCAGCCAGCCTTTCGTTCCCGGTATGCGTTGGGAGGATTCACCCATGACACGCTCCTCGTGGTATCGGCTACCGATGGCCGGACTTCTCGCTTTCCTCGCGCTGGTCGTAAGCGGGTGCGGCACGCCGCCTGCCCCGCCGCCGCTGTCGAGCTATGAAAGGCCGGAGACCCTCGGTACCCTCGCGCCGTCCCCTGCACCATCCCCCACGCCAGTCCTTCTTCGCACGAAAGTCCGGACGCTTCCCGCCATCATCCAGGGCCAGATGGCCCGTCTGGTCATCCATGATGTCGCCTCGACTTGGGACTGTAAGGGCGGACGTCCCTGGCAACCGGGGGACTTGTGGATGATCGTGGTTGCTTCGTTCTATCGACCGGGCAACGCGCCCACGGATGTCATCTTTCTGCTCGAAGAGGTCGAGATTCGCGATATGTACGACCGGGCGTATCCCGTTCACTGGGGAGGGTACGAGGCTTGCGGGGACGAGGTGCCCCCAGCCATCGCCCTGCTCACCCGAGAGGAGTGGGCGCTGGATACGACCCTGATCTTCCCCATACCGTCCTCCATCATCGAGGCGGGGGCTCCCGTCCACTTGCGCTGGGACGCGATCGCGGCCGACGGCTCGTCCATCGAGCGCCTGGAAATCGAGTTCGTACCGCCGCTTCCACCATCGCAGGGCACCCCAACCCCGTCGCCGGAGGGGTAGGGGAAACTTGGGAAGCAAGAATGCCCGTGAGGGCATTGCGACGATTGCGACTACGACGGCCATACGTCCTCCCCCCACCAATCCGCACCTTCGTCGGCGTCGTCGTCAGAGGGCGGCAGGGCCGGGACCGCAGCCCCGTAGTTGGTATCGCGCATCTCTCGGAGAAGGCGTAAGGTCTCCAGGCGTACGAGGGCATCCAGAGGGTCGCTGCCCTCCAGGGCCGGGGCCTGTCGGGCCTGCCGGGCGCGCCGACCGGGGAAGGCCGCCGGTCGGCCCTGGGGCCCGGTCAGACGCCGGGTCGTCCAGGCCGCGTACCCGATGGCCGCTACCGCGACCAGGGTGGCCATG
>JALVEU010000389.1 GCA_027030565.1 Gammaproteobacteria bacterium
GTATGATGGGAGCCATAGGTGTTGATGTGTTCGATGGCCTCATCCACGTCGTCGACCACGCGGATGGAGAGGATCGGCGCCAGGTACTCGGTACGCCAGTCCTCCTCCGTGGCCGCGGCCACGTCGGGCAGGATGGCGCGCGTGCGCGGGCAGCCGCGAAGCTCCACACCCTTGGCCTCGTACACGGCCTTGAGCCGCGGCAGGACCGCCTCGGCCATGGACGCGGCCACCAACAGGGTCTCCATGGCGTTGCATACGCCATAGCGCTGCGTCTTGGCGTTGTCGGCGATGCGGACCGCCTTGTCCAGGTCGGCGCCCTCGTCGATGTAGACATGACAGATCCCGTCCAGGTGCTTGATCACCGGAATGGTCGACTCGGCGCTGACGCGCTCGATGAGCCCCTTGCCCCCGCGCGGGATGATGACGTCCACGTGACGGTCCATGCGCAGCAGCAGGCCCACGGCCGCCCGGTCCGTGGTGTCGACCAGCTGCACGGCGGCCTCGGGCAGGCCGGCGGCCTGCAGACCGCTGCGGATGCAGGCGGCGATGGCCCTGTTGGAGTGGATCGCCTCGGACCCGCCGCGCAAGATGGCTGCGTTGCCCGATTTCAGACACAGTCCCGCCGCATCGGCGGTGACGTTGGGCCGCGACTCGTAAATGATGCCGATCACGCCCAAGGGTACCCGCATGCGACCCACCTCGATCCCGGAGGGACGCCGTGCCAGGCCGGTCACCTCGCCCACCGGGTCGGGCAGGGCGGCGATTTCGCGCAGTCCCTGTGCCATGGCAGCGATTCGCTCCGGGTTCAGGGTGAGGCGGTCGAGCAGGGCCTCGTCGAGGCCGCGTGCCCGCCCGGCCTCCAGGTCCCGCTCGTTCTCGGCACGCAGCCGGTCCTCCTCGGCCTCCAGGGCTGAGGCCATGGCCTCCAGCGCTGCATTCTTGGCCCCGGTGCCGGCGCCCGCCAGGCGCGCGGCCGCCGTTCGCGCCCGGACACCGAGCTCGTGCATGTATCGTTGCAGTTCCTGATCCTGTGCCATGTTTCGTCGCAGTCCCGGTGGTCTGGTCCGATTCCCGCGCTCAGGGGGCCGCCGTTGCACGCGGCCCCGGATCGAGCGCGGCCCCCAGGCGGGGATCGGCCAGGTAGAGTACCAATGTTAGCAGCTCTGCCCACTTTTCCGGATCGGGTGCCCGCTTGACCGCAATCTCGGCCTGGGCGCAGCGGTGCAGCAGGCACTGCCACAGCCGCGCAGGGGTCCGGGTGGTCCGACGGTGCAGCAGTGCGGCGCGTGCCGGGGGCAGCCGGCGGGCCGGGGTCTGTTCACCGGCTCCCAAGCGCAGCAGCGTGCGCGCCGTGTCCGTCAGCACCCATAGGACCAGTGCAGGTGCCGTCCCCTCCGCACGCAGGTGGTCCAGCACGGACACGGCGTGGGCCGCGTTTCCGGACAGCGCTGCGTCCACCAGATCGAAGGGGTCGTAGCGGGCGTTGTCGGTCACGGAGCGAACCAGCATCTCGCCGGTCACCGTGCCGGAGCCCAACAGCAGGGAGAGCTTCTCGATCTCCTGTTCGGCGGCCAGGAGGTTGCCTTCGGTGCGCAGTATCAGCTGCTCGACCGCATCGGGCTCGGGCTGCAGGCCGCGCAGCTGGAACCGGGACTCGATCCAGGTGTGGAGTTCACGCCCCCGGATGGGCCACACCTGAAGCAGGACGCCCCTGGATTCGATGGCGCGCACCCAAGCCGCCTGCAGGGCGCTGCGCTCCAGCCGCCCACAGGTGACCAGCAGCACATGGTCGCGCCCCGGCCCCTCGAGCCAGTCCACGATGGCCTTGGAACCGCTCTTGCCGGGCCGGTTGCCGCCCATGCGCAGCTCGATGAGGAGCCGGTCACCGAACAGGGAGCCGGTGGCCCCCGCCACGGAGAGGGCCGACCAGTCGAAACGCGCGCCGACGTCCAGCACCCGGCGTTCGGTGATGCCGGACTCCCGCGCGCGATGACGCACGGCCTGGACGGCGAGCTGCATCTGCAGGGGTTCGTCGCCGCTCAGCAGATAGGCCGGCGCCAGGCGGCGTCCCACCGCGGACAGGAACTGGACGAAGCGCAACCGCACTCCCGTCTCTCAGCAGGCCGCACCGGCTGCGGGTGGCCGGGGAAACGGCGTGAACGGCAGTTTGTCTGGTGCGAGTGGCGGCGAGGAGGCGAAGTGCATGGTTCGGTTTGTCGAAGGCACTGGGTAGACTGGCAGGATACGGGGTGTTCTGCCCGCCGCGACATGGTGCTCGCGGACAGATCTTGGCACGAAACAGGCACGGAGAGAAGGTGCTGCGCAGGAGCGAATGAACCCCAAGTCGGCACATCGTGGACTCCTGGACGAGGCCCGGCGGCTGATCGCCGAGGTCTACGAGGAGGCCCTGACCAAGGCCCGGGATCCTGGGTATCGCGCTGATCCCGAGGCCGACGACATCTATGCCCGCTACAATGCCTTCGATGCCCTGATCGCCCAGCACGAACAGCTGCGGGGCCACAGCCTGGGATGGATCTCGGCCGCCTTCCAGCCGAGCCGGGGGGCGGGTGCGACGCGCACCGCCGAGACCGGGGAGTTCGCGCTGGTGGATGCGGACGAGATGGAGCTCACGGTGGACCGGGCGCGTTACGTGCAGAAGGCCGAGGACGCCCACTCCCAGGCCCTAGCGGAGCTGGAGATGCGCCTGCACGAGCTGAACCTGATGCTCGCGACCGCACTGGACGAAGAGGCCATGCATCCCCGGTCCCTGTACCGCGCATTCGAGGATGCCCTGGGTGAACTCGACGCCGACGTGCGGAGCAAGCGCATCGTCTATCGCCTGTTTCACGAGTGTCTGGCGCCCCGGCTCGGTTCCTTCTATGAGCACGCCAACGGCGTGTTGCGCGAGGCGGGTCTGCTGCCCACCGAAGAGGACATCCGCGCCGCCCTTCGGGCACGCCAGGCCGCCTCGGCGGGCGGACATGCCGTGCCGTCGCCTGCACAGGTCCCGCCGACCCCCGAGTCGGCATGGACCCAGATCGCCGGCGGCGTGGCGGGTGCAGGGCTGAATCCGGTGGACATGGCGGTGCTGCAGCAATACCTCGCCGGCGCCGCAGGTCCGCCTGCCAGCGGCGCCGCAGGCCGGCCGCACGGGCAGATGGCGGTGGGCGCGCCGGCATCCGGCGCAGCCAGCCCCCTGTTGGCCGTACTGGGCACTCTGCAACGCGCCCAGGTGGGCGTGGAGGCTGCCGCGGCGCTCACGCCCGAGACACTTCAGCGGGAGATCCTCAATGCCCTGGGCGGGGGGGATGGCGCGGGGCAGGCCCAGCTCAGCGAGCTCGAGGAACGCACCCTGGACCTCGTCAATCGGATCTTCCAGGAGATCCACGGGCGCGCCGAGCTGATCGACGCCGTGAAGGCGCAACTCGCCCGGGTCCAGATCCCGATCATCAAACTCGCGCTCCTGGAGCCCGGGTTGTTCATGGAGCCGGCACATCCGGCCCGCCGTCTGATCAACGAGCTGGTGCGGGTGGGGATCGGCATCGACGCCCCCGAGGATCCGCTGCTGCAGCGTCTGCACAGTCTCATCGACCGGCTTCTGGAGGAGTTCGACACCGACTCCGAGCCTTTCCGTCGGGCGTTGCAGGCGCTCATGGAATGGGAGATCCGTGAGCGGGAGCAGGCGGATCGGGCGGAGGCGGAACTGCGTCTCAGGGCCGAGCAGGAAGCCGTGCGGGCGCGGGCCAAGCAGCGCGTGGTGGGGACCATTCGCCACTACCTGCGGGATCGTCAGGTCCCAGACGAGGCGATGCAGTTCATCCTCAAGGTGTGGGCACCGTACATGGGCTGGGTGCTTCTCAACGAGGGTCAGGGTTCCGATTCCTGGCGTGAGGCGGTTCACGTGCTCCGCCAGATCGTGGAGGCCACACAGCCCGACCGCTCCTGGGAAGAGGTCCGGGCGATGGTGGGCGAGGACGCGCGGCTGCTCGGCGAGCTCGAGGCGCATCTGCGCCACTCGCCGTTGATGGAGCCGGAGCGGCGTCAGCTGCTGCACGTGTTACGCGACTGGTTTCGGGCGCTCCTGCACCGCCGTGCGCCCACCGGGGACGCGTCGGACGAGATGTCGGTGCCGCCGCTGGAAGCGGTCCTCCCCGAGGAGGAGGTGCCTCCCGAGGAGCCGCCTGCGCCGATGCGCGAGATCCCGCCCGAAGTGCGCCCGGGGGCCTGGTTCCGCCTGTACATGGGCAAGGATCACATCCCGCGCCGCCTCAAGCTCCTCTCGGTGCTGGAACCCACCGGTAAGGTCCTGTTCGCCGACCGGCTCGGCGAGGGGCCATTGGAGGTGGACCTGGACACCTTTCTCGACGACCTCGACGCCGGCCGCACGCGCCTCATCGACGAGGCGGGCGCCTTCGACCGGGCACTTTCCCACGTCATCCGCAATATCCGTGACACCCTGGACGCGCGCGCGGTGTAGCCCCGCGCCCCGAGGAGCTCAGTCCTGTCCCGAGCCCTGCGTGGTCTCGTCCTCCCGTTCCTCGTCGTATACGCGGACGAACTCCGTGCCGTGGCACTTTGGGCAGGGTGGGATGTGGGCCGGGCGGCTGAAATGGAGCTCCTCGCCGCAGGACAGGCAGCGCAGCGTACCGGGCGGGGTGATCTCCCCGGTGCGATAGATCACCGGCAACGGGCCTTGTTGCCACTGGGCCAGCTCGATGCGTGAGGTGTCGACGGCCTTGGAGAAGAAGTCCAGGATCTCGGCCTCGATCAGGCCGAGATCCACCCGCAGCCAGCCCGCCAGATCGCTCTCCTCACGCTGCAGATAGTGGGCCAGGTCGCGCAGGTCGCGCCGCACGTATTCGCCGATCCGGTCGGCCTCTTCGCGGGTGAGTTCGCCCAGCTCCACAGCCTTCTCCTTGGCGGCCTCCAGGGCCTTTTCCAGGGCTTCGGCCGTGCGGTGCTCGACCCGTTCCAGCGCGTTGAGCACCCGTGAGAGCATGTTCCGGTAACCGGAAAGCTCGCGGTTGCGTCGTTGTTCTTCGCCGTTTTGCTGTTCTGCGGTCATGGCGGGTACTCCAGGTTGGCAAAACCCGGCCAGCTTACCGCATCGGGGACAACAGGTGCAGTCGCGCGACGGGCCGCAAAGGCTCGTTGGCACCCGGTGGGTGCGCTGGTATGCTCCACGCCGTTTCGTCGCCCTGGATGTCCTGCCGCCCATGAAGGAACTCTACGACCCGCAGTCCATCGAGCTGGAGGCCCAACGCTACTGGGAGGAACACGGCAGCTTCCGCGCTGTGGAGGATCCCTCGCGCGAGAAGTTCTACTGCCTGTCCATGTTCCCCTATCCCTCGGGGCGCCTGCACATGGGGCACGTGCGCAACTACACCATCGGCGACGTCATCGCGCGCTATCAGAAGATGCTCGGCAAGAACGTGCTCCAACCCATGGGCTGGGATGCCTTCGGTCTGCCCGCGGAGAACGCCGCCATCAAGCACGGCAAGCCGCCGGCGCAGTGGACCCGTGAGAACATCGCCTATATGCGTGGTCAGCTCAAGCGGCTCGGTTTCGGGTACGACTGGGATCGTGAGCTGGCCACTTGCGACCCGGAGTACTACCGCTGGGAACAGTGGCTGTTCCTGCGCATGTGGGAGCGAGGGCTGGCCTATCGGGACCAGGCCACCGTCAACTGGGACCCGGTCGACCAGACGGTGCTGGCCAACGAGCAGGTGATCGAGGGTCGCGGCTGGCGTTCGGGTGCGGTGGTGGAGAAACGGCGCATCGAGCAGTGGTTCCTGCGCATCACCGACTATGCCCAGGAGCTCCTGGACGACCTGGAGCGACTGGAAGGCTGGCCGGAGCGGGTGCGGACCATGCAACGCAACTGGATCGGGCGTTCGGAAGGGGTGGAGATGGACTTCCGGGTCGCGGGTCGCGAGGAGCACCTGCGCATCTTCACCACCCGTCCGGATACGATCATGGGCGTGACCTATGTGGCCGTGGCCGCCGAGCATCCACTGGCGCTGGCCGTCGCGCAGCGGGACCCCCGTGTCGCCGCATTCGTCGAGGAGTGCCGCAAGGGGGCGGTGGCCGAGGCCGACCTGGAGACCCTGGAGAAGAAGGGCATCGCACTGGGCCTGGAGGCGGTGCATCCCGTCTCGGGTCGGCATGTGCCCATCTACGCGGCCAACTTCGTGCTCATGGGCTACGGCACCGGGGCGGTGATGGCGGTGCCGGCCCACGACCAGCGCGACTGGGAGTTCGCACGCAAGTACGGTCTGCCCATCGAACCGGTGGTCTTTCCAGCCGACGGGTCGGAACACGACTTCACCCGCGGTGCCTACACGGGCAAGGGCGTGCTGCGCAACTCGGGGCCTTTCGACGGGCTCACCTCCGAGGAGGCCTTCGAAGCCGTGGCCCGCTGGCTGGAGGAACGTGGCTTGGGGGGGCGCAAGGTGAACTGGCGGCTGAGGGACTGGGGCGT
>JALVEU010000390.1 GCA_027030565.1 Gammaproteobacteria bacterium
GGTCTACCGCATGCATCCACTGCTGCCCGACGACATCTGCGTACATCGGCTGGACGGGGCCGAACCCTGCTCCACATTGGGACTGGAAGCGTTCTCCGGAACCAACGCCATGCCGGCGCTCGATCGGATCGGTGTGGCCGACGCCCTGTACAGTTTCGGATTGAATCACCCGGGCGCGCTCACGCTGTTCAACTATCCGGAAACGCTTCGCAACCACACCCGGACCGATGGCGAACGGCTCGATCTCGCCATTGTGGACATCCTTCGTGATCGTGAACGACGCGTGCCACGCTACAACGACTTTCGCCGTGCCCTACACCTGCCACCGGCCCGGTCGTTCACGCATCTCACATCCAACCGGGAGTGGGCGGCCACAGTCAAAGCGGTCTACGGAGACCTCGAGAAAGTGGACGCGCTGGTCGGCCTCCTTGCCGAGGTGCAGCCCCAGGGGTTCGGCTTTTCGGAGACGGCCTTCCGCGTGTTCATCGTGATGGCCTCGCGCCGACTCCAAAGTGACCGGTTCTTCACCACCGACTATCGCCCAGAGGTCTACACACCCCTGGGCATGCGGTGGGTGGCCGACAACGACCTGTGTTCCGTGTTGCTCCGACACCACCCGGAGCTGGCCCCGGCCCTGGAGGGCATCGCCAATCCGTTCTTTCCCTGGAAGCGGTTGCCACGCCACGACTGACCCGTTGGAGCCCCCACAACCGATCCGGTGACCGCTCATCCCGGTCGCCTGTTACCCGCCCGCTCGTCCTTCAAACGCACGCCCGGCCCTGGGGAAGCGGGAATCGGAGCGTCGCCAGCCCCCCATCCGAGACGTTGCACAGGCACAACACGATGGCGTACAAATGGGCCGATCCCAGACTTGGTGTGCGGGAAACCTCGCCCTGCGCCCTGGCCAAGTGTAGTTTTTGCGCAAAAGTGTTGTATTTTTGTGTCGTTGTTGTAGAATAACTCTCGATCCGTTTGGGAAACGAAGCGACAACCAAGTGCCCAGGCTCAAGGAACCTTTGGTATTTCATCCACTTAGATAGAACGACGGGAGAGTAACCGATGAACAAGAAGATTCTCAGCATGGCTGTTGCCGGTGTGCTGGCCGCACCTGCTGCCGCATTCGCCGGTGGCCCCACCCTGTATGGTCAGGCCCACCTGTCCCTGGACTACATCGACGTGGCCGATGTGAGCGGGCTGGACTCCACCAGCAACTCCTCGCGCATCGGCGTGAAGGGCTCGTTCGACCTGGGTAGCGGTCTGTCGGCCATCTACCTGCTCGAGTGGGGCGTGAACGGCTTCCAGAGCAGCAACGTGCTCTCGAATCGTAACCAGATCGCCGGCTTCAAGAGCGACTCGTTCGGCACCTTCGTGATGGGCCGTCACGACACGCCGACCAAGGTGGTCGGCCGTAAGGCGGACCTGTTCTGGAGCACCCAGCTGGGCCAGAACCGCCAGATCACCACTGCCAACCTGTCCGACGCCCGTGTCCCGCACGTGGTGGGCTACATCTCGCCGAACTTCGGTCCGGTGCATGCCTTCTTGGCCTATGTGACTGGCACGGCCGCCAACGACAACGACGACAACGCCTTCAGCGGTGCGCTGATCTACGAGCAGGGTGGTCTGTTCGCCGCCATCAGCTATGACAGCTTCTTCGGCGACATCATGAAGCAGCAGCTGGGCAATGGCAGCGACACGCCGCAGAACCTGCGCGTAGCCGCCAAGTACAAGTTCGGTGACTTCACCGTGGCCGGTCTGTTCCAGCGCAACATGAACTTCAAGACCAGCGGCAGCAACGACGACAATCAGAACCTGCTCGGTGGCGGCCTCGCCTACAAGATGGGCAAGAGCACCGTCAAGGGTCAGGTCTACTACGCGTTCGAGACCGACGACGTGAACGATTCGAACGCGCTGATGGCCTCGTTGGGTTGGGACTACAGCCTCAGCAAGAATACGGCCGCTTACATCACCGGCACCCTCATGAGCACCGACAAGGGCTCCCAGAGCTACTACACCATCGGTGGTGCCGGCCACGGCTCCAATGTGGTGGCGGGTGTCGACGACACCAGCTGGGGCATCTCCGCGGGCTACCGCATCAAGTTCTGAGGCCGAGTCGTCCGGCCACAAGGACCATGGAAGGCGGGCGTCTGAAGGCGCCCGCCTTCTTCGTCTCTGCGCTCCGAACATGGGCGTCCTACGTCGGCCCGATCCGAGCCAGGGCATGAGGGACATCCGACGCGAACTTCGCTGGCGAATCGATGCCGCAACGGCCACACCAGCGGATATGCTGCTCGGTGGCGGCAACTCGTGCCGAAGTCTCGAGCCACTCGCGTCAGCTTAGGGACAGGGACTAGGTGACGCCTTCGGGCTGCGTGCCGTGCAGGTGCTGCTCCCACCACGACCAGGCCTCGTGGGACGCCATCGGCCGGCCGAACCAATAGCCCTGGCCGATGTCCACCCCCATCTCCACCAGTTGGCGGCACTGGGCTCCAGTCTCGATGCCCTCCGCCACCACCTGCATGGACAGTTCATGGGCCAGTGAGACCAGGTGCGCCACGATGCGCCGGGTCCCCTCTTCCTCCAGCCGGGCGACGAATCCCTGATCCAGCTTCAGCGTGTCCAAGGGCAACGCCTGCAGGTAGGCCAGCGAGGAATAACCTGTCCCGAAATCGTCGATGGCGAACCGCACGCCCCAGGACCGCAGTCGCCGTACAGCACTCAGCACCAAATCCATGTCCTGCATCAGGGTGGTCTCCGTGATCTCCAGGAACAGGGTCAGACAGCCGGCGTCCACCGCATCGCGGTTGGCCGCCAGGGCCTCTTCCACCCGGCCCACGAAGTCCGGGTCGAGAAATTGATGACAGGAGAGATTCACGCTCATCACCACCGGGCAAGTACCCCTTTCACGCCAGGCACGACACTGCCCCAGTGCCTCCCGAAGCACCCACTCACCCATGTGTACGATGAGCCCCGACTCCTCGGCCACCGTGATGAATTCTGCGGGCGCCAGCATCCCTTGCTCCGGGTGGGCCCAGCGCACCAGGGCCTCGAAGCCATAGGGCTGGCCATCCGACAGCCGTACCAAGGGCTGGTAGTGCAGCCGCAACTCGCCCTGCTCGATGGCCTCCCGCAACTGGGAGACCGGATCGCGGCGCGGATGTAACGTCCCGGCGTCCTCCACTCCCGGGTCAAAACGTTCGGCCAGCCGCCCTTTCTTGCGGGCCTGCAGCATGGCCGCATCGGCGGCCCGTAGCAGCGCCTCCGCATCACCGGCCACATCGGCCCGCAGCGTCCAGCCCATGCGGACCTGCAGCTGCAACGCCTCACCCACCGGGGTCTCGAAGGGCTCCGCCATCGCCGACTCCACCCGCGCGATACGCTCCGGGACTCGGTGGACACCGGGCTGCGGAATCAGCCAGGCGAACTCGCTGCCCGAAATGCGCGCCAGCGTCTCGGTCCCTTCCGCAAGCGTCGCCAGCCGCTGCCCCAGCCGTCGCAGCAACTCGTCGGCCGTTGCCCGCCCCATGCGCTGGTTCAGGTCACGCAGCCCCTCCACGTGCAATACCAAGACCGCGAGCTCTGCGTCGGACTCACGCAATGCCTGGGCGAGCCGATCGAGGAACAGCGCCTGGTTGGGCATCCCCGTCAGCGGATCGTACAGGGCGTAGCGCTGCAAGGCCTCGGCGGCCCGGCGCCGCTCGGTCACATCGGTGATCGAACCGGCAACCCGCTGGGCCCGACCCTCACGATCGCGCACCACCGCACCCCGAATCATGCACCAGCGCCACCCGCCGCCGGCAGTGCGAACCCGCACCTCCTCGCAAAGCTGAGTCTGGTCGGTGTCGCGCACCTTGGCGAAGGCCTCACGCAGCCGCAGCGCGTCCTTGACATGCACGTCCTCGAGCCAGGCCTCCAGGCGCAGGGTAGCGGCCTCAGGAGGGAGTCCGCGGATCTCCGCGAAACGCGGCGAGAGATAGACGTCATCAGTCTCCAGGTCCCAGTCCCAGATCGCATCGTTGGAACCCCGCACCGCCAGATCATAGCGTTCAAGCGCTTGTTGCAATGCCCGCTCGGTCTGGCGGCGGCGGTCGATCTCGCGATGCAAGGCGTCGTTGGCCTGACGCAGCTCCCGTGTGCGCTCGCGCACCCGCGCATCGAGCTGGCGATTGGCCTCGATCAGGGCCTCCTCGGCCTGAGTGCGGCCGCGCTCCTCGCGCCGTACCAGATGTGCAAGGAACAGGGCCACCCCGAGAAACCCGGCGAACACCACGAAGGCGTGGAGCCGTTCGCGCTTACCGAAGGTCGCGAGCAAACCGGGTGACACTACGTCCACCAGCTCCCAGCGCGTGCCGGGCAGACTACGAGTGGCCAGCACCGAGGCCATCTCTTCCGGGGAGAGGACGAACGCCCGTTGCAGCTGGTTGCGGCTGCCTTCGGCGGAGATCTCGATCAGCCCCTTTCTGTCGCGATGGATGAGGAACAACCGGTGTCCGGGCGGACTGCTCTCGGCCAGGATCTGCGCGATGCGCTCCGGGGAGAGGCTGACGAAGAAGATGCCCTGCCACCCGTCCGACACCGTGACCGGGACCATCAGATCGATGTGGTAGCCCAGGGGATTGGGATGGACGACAACCTCATGGGGGTGTTCAGACCGGGCGAACTCGCGGATATCCCGTCGACAGACCGCCTCGACCCGACCACCGAAGTCATCCACCAGGACGTTGCCCTGCGCGTCGGCGAGTGCCATGGCGAAGGCGTCGGGAAAGTGCCGAAGCACGTGATCCAGCAGCCGATCGTATAGCTCCGAGTCTTCAGGCGCGTGCGCCAGCCGGCCCAGGGTTTCCGCGTTGTCCTGGGCAAAGAGCTCCAGGGTGCGCTCGGCGTCCGAGAGGTAGAGCTCGATGAGTTCGGCCGTCCCGGCCACGGCGCGCTGAGCGAGCTCGGTCTGATGGGTCACAAAACGGTGCTGGGCGAGCTCTGCATAGCCAATGAGCAATACGGCCACGAAGACCAGCAGGACCCCAATGAACCGCGTGAGGAAGTCCCTCGGCTGAGCAAGCGCGCGTGTGAAGACCGCCGGATTCACGGGGGTGCGGCGGCCCGACGGCCGTTTTCGGGACCCGATCCATTCATGACCCGGAGTATAGGCCCCCGGCCCACAAGCTGGAATCCGGAACTACCCCGGATATTGCTGGAGAATCGGCAACTCCGGTCGCCCAAGGTGCTTCATGCGGCTGCCCGCGCGTCATGCGGACGCCGACCCGCCCCGGACCACAGGCACAGCAACAAGACGGGGCCTGCAGCCATGACCACAGCCCAGTATCCGCGATGCGGATCCCCCTCGGACCACACTGCCAGGGGTAGGAGCCAGAGGGCATCGTACAGCAGCACCGCCACGGTGATCCGGCCGTGACCGCCCCAGCGTCGGGCCAGGATCTGATAGGCGTGGCCGCGGTGGGGCTGCCAAACCCGCTGACCCCGCAAGAGCCGCACCGCCAAGGTGTAAGTGGCATCGACCCAGAACACGGCACCCAGCACCAACCAGGTGGCCAGTGGTAAGGCGTCGCTGGCCTGGGCGGCGAGCGCGAGGGTGACGAGCACCGCGCCCAGAAAGGCGCTACCCACATCGCCCATGAAGATCCGGGCCGGGGGCAGGTTGAACGGGAGGAAACCGGCACACGCACCGGCCACGGCCCACGTCAGACCGCTGAGCGCCCTCGTCTGATCGTCCATGAGCCAGCCCGCGGCAAGGCAGACGAATATCGCCTCGGCCGCAGCCAGACCGTCGATGCCATCCATGAAGTTGTACAGATTCACCACCCAGGCACCGCCGAGCACCCCGAACAGCCAGCCTGCCCAACCCGGCGTCTGAACCGGGATGCTGAACAGCAGCCAGGCCGCAGCGCCCAGATGCACGGCCAGCCGCAGCGCCGGACTCAGATGCCGATGATCGTCGATCCAGCCCACCAGGGCCACGGCCAACGGAGCCGTCCAGGCAGCCGCAAGCCAGCCCGGCAGCCGTCCCGACAACCACAACACCACCAGTGCCGCGGTCGACGCGGCGACCAGCGCGATGCCGCCACCTCGGGGGACTGGTCTGGTGTGTGAGCTTCGCGTCCCCGGCACGTCCAGCACGCCGCGACGCAGGGCATAGGACCGGGCCATTTCGGTACCGAGCGCCCCGAGCAGGAAAGCACCCGCCACGGTCCACCATACCGTCATTCCCCCACCTCCCCGCGCGCGTTCCGTGCAGTGCCGTGCTTAGCACCCGCCTCCGGCTCGAACGGACGGGGCCGATAGCCAAGGTCGCGTTCCGCCGGCCCGATGTCGAAGGCCAAGTCCTGGTTCATCCGCTGCACCATGGCCGGCGACAGGAACCGCAGGCCGGGCAGGTGGGCAGCGGTCCGGACCGCCAAGCAGAGC
>JALVEU010000391.1 GCA_027030565.1 Gammaproteobacteria bacterium
CGCCCACGCTCACGCCCGCGCCGAGCCGGGCCCCGGGGGCGACCACCGCCGTCGGATGGACGCCCTCCGGCGGCCGGGGCGGCGGCCGGTCGAACAGGAGCATGATGCGCACGAAGGTCTCGCGGGGGCGCTCGGTACGCAGCAGGACCTTGCCGGGCAGCTCGGGGAAGTCGTGCGGCACCACGAGCGCGGCCGCCGCGCTCTGGCGGGCCGCATCCAGGTACTTCCGGCTCTCGGCGAAGCTGATGTCCGTGGGACCGGCACCGGTGAGGCTGGAGACCCCGCGCACGGCCACGCTGCCGTCCCCCTCGAGGTGTCCGCCGACCGCCGCCTGCAGTTCGGCGAGGGTGGTGCCCGTTTCAGGACGCATGGGGCGGGGTCGTGCCACGCTGTCGGGTGATGCGCGTCAGCCTCAGCGCCAGGAGCGCCACTGGGGTGCCGTGGAGGAACAGGTCGAAGATATCGATGGGCCGTGTGAGCGTTCCGGAGACCAGCATCCCCAGCTTCTCCATGAGGTGAGGCTGGGGTCGGAACGGGGCCAGCCCGAGCAGCACCGCCGCCACGGCCAGCGGAAGCAGGGGAATGCGGTCGATCCAGCGCATGGCCAAAGCGTATCAGCCCGGAGCGAGGGACGAAAGGGCGAAATACCGGATCGCCCGGCACGGCCGTGGCGAGGGACTAGACTCCTTATATACCCGCGTGAAGGCGCTCAGAGGGCGCGGAGGGCAGCCGAGATGAACCGATCACACACCGGGCACTGCCTGCTGATGGTGCTGGCCATGCTGGCCTCGTGGCCGGCCTTGGCGGCCAAGTTCGAGCAAACACCCTACACGGAGCAGAAGGTGGTCTTCGATTTCTATTTCGACGAGCCCCGCAAGGCGGCCTCGGCCCTGTACTGGATCCGCTCTCTCATCAAGCCCCTGCTCGAGGAGCCTTACGGCTACGCACCGGAGTTCCTGGATCTCAAGGTCGTGGTGCACGGCACCGAGATCGTCACGCTGGCCAAGCACAACTACCCCAAGTACAAGGACATTGTCGACCGCATGCGCTACTACGCCGCCCTGGGGGTGGATTTCCGGGTCTGCGGGCTGGCCGCCGAGGACTACGGCTACCGGGCCGAGGACCTGCAGGACTTCGTCAAGCTGGTGCCCTCGGCCATCACCGAGCTCGCCCACTGGCAGCTCCAGGGCTACGCACTGATCAAGCCCGAGATCCTCCCCAAGAAGTACGCCATCGAGGACATCCGCTGAACCGCCACGGCGGTCGGTGCGGGCCGGCTTCCCCGTTTGTGGGGTGCGGGGGGCTTTGCTATTCTGTAGCGCCGTCCGGGGCCGGGTTCCGGCCCTCTCTCCATATACGGGTCCCGATCCATGCCCCGATACGTTTTCGTGACAGGCGGTGTCGTTTCCTCGTTGGGAAAGGGCATCGCCGCAGCTTCCCTGGGCGCGATCCTGGAGGCCCGGGGCATCCGTGTGACGCTCATCAAGCTCGATCCCTACATCAACGTGGATCCGGGCACCATGAGCCCGTTCCAGCACGGCGAGGTCTTCGTCACCGCCGACGGCGCGGAGACCGATCTGGACCTGGGCCATTACGAACGCTTCGTGCGCTTCCAGGCCACTGAGCGCAACAACTACACCACGGGCAAGATCTACGAGAACGTCATCCGCAAGGAACGCCGGGGCGACTATCTGGGTGCCACCGTGCAGGTGATCCCGCACATCACCGACGAGATCAAGGCGAGCATCCGGCTGGGCGCCGACGACGCCGACATCGCCATCGTGGAGATTGGCGGCACCGTGGGTGACATCGAGTCGCTGCCCTTCCTGGAGGCCATCCGCCAGATGGGCGTGGAGCTGGGTCGGGAGCAGGCCCTGTTCATGCACCTGACCCTGGTGCCATACATCGCCGCGGCCGGCGAGATCAAGACCAAGCCCACCCAGCATTCGGTCAAAGAGCTGCGCTCCATCGGCATCCAGCCCGACATCCTGCTGTGCCGCGCAGACCGGCCGCTGCCGGACAAGGAGCGGCGCAAGATCGCCATGTTCACCAACGTGGAGGAACAGGCGGTGATCTCGGCGGTGGACGTGGCCGACATCTACGAGCTGCCCTTGTGGTTCCATTCGCAGATGCTCGACGAGATCGTGGTGAGCAAGTTTCGTATGGTGCGCCCGCCGGCCGACCTCTCGGACTGGAAACGGGTGGTGGAGGCCAAGCGTCACCCCCAGGCCGAGTGCACGGTGGCCATGGTGGGCAAGTACGTGGAGCTGACCGAGGCCTACAAGTCGCTCAACGAGGCCCTCACGCACGCCGGCATCCATACCGGCACGCGGGTGAACATCGAATACATCGATTCGGAGAAGCTGGACGCAGCCGGGCTGGAGGCCCTGAAGGCGATGGACGCCATCCTGGTGCCGGGGGGCTTCGGCGAGCGTGGCATCGAGGGCAAGATCGCCGCCGTGCGGGTGGCGCGGGAGCAGGGCATCCCATACCTCGGCATCTGTCTGGGGATGCAAGTGGCGGTCATCGAGTACGCTCGCCACGTGGCGGGGCTGGACGACGCCCACAGCACCGAGTTCCGTAAGGACACCCCCCATCCGGTGATCGCGCTCATCACCGAATGGCAGGACCGGGAGGGGCGCATCGAACGGCGCGACGAGCATTCCGACCTGGGTGGCACCATGCGTCTGGGCGCTCAACCCTGCCGCCTGGCACCGGGCAGCCTGGCCCATCGGACCTACGGCCAGGACGTCATCATGGAGCGTCATCGCCATCGGTACGAGTTCAACAATGCCTACCGGGAGACCCTGGAGGCGGCCGGTCTGCGGATCTCGGGCACATCCATGGACGGTTCCCTGGTGGAGGTGGTGGAGCTGGACGACCATCCGTGGTTCCTGGGCTGCCAGTTCCATCCGGAGTTCACCTCCACCCCCCGCGAAGGCCATCCGCTGTTCATCGGCTACATCCGGGCCGCGCGAGCGCAGCGTGAACGGCGCCTGTCCGGGGCGGTGGCCGAATCCAGCTCGAACGAGGGCCCGCAAGCCGAAGTGGTATGAATCTGTGCGGCTTTCAGGCCGGTCTGGAGCAGCCGCTGTTCCTCATCGCCGGTCCCTGTGTGATCGAGAGCGAGGCGCTGGCGCTGGAGACGGCCGGAAGGCTGAAGGAGATCACCGCGGGGCTGGGCATTCCGTTCATCTACAAGTCCTCCTTCGACAAGGCCAATCGCTCTTCGCACCGCAGCTACCGGGGGCCCGGGCTCGCGGAGGGGCTGCGGGTCCTGGAACGGGTACGGAGCCAAGTGGGTGTGCCCGTGCTCACCGACGTGCACGAGGACACCCCCCTGGACGAGGTGGCTGCGGTGGCGGACGTGCTCCAGACCCCGGCCTTCCTGTGCCGGCAGACCAACTTCGTCCAGCGGGTGGCGGCGCAGGGCCGGCCGGTGAACATCAAGAAGGGTCAGTTCCTGGCGCCCTGGGACATGGTCCACGTGGTGGACAAGGCCCGGGCCACCGGCAACGACCGGATCCTGGTCTGCGAACGCGGCTACAGCTTCGGCTACAACAACCTCGTCTCGGACATGCGCAGTCTCGCCGTCCTGCGTGAGACCGGTTGCCCGGTGGTCTTCGACGCCACCCACTCAGTGCAGCTCCCCGGTGGGCAGGGGGACCGGTCCGGCGGGCAGCGGGAGTTCGTGCCAGTGCTGGCGCGGGCGGCGGTGGCCGTGGGGATCTCGGGGCTGTTCATGGAGACGCACCCGGATCCGGCGGCGGCCCTGAGCGACGGGCCCAACTCGTGGCCGCTGCACCGGGTGGGCGAACTGCTGGAGGTGCTGTTGGAGATCGACCGCACGGTCAAGTCGCGTCCTCTGGCAGAGGCCGCGCCGGGGACACGCGGGAGCTGAGGTCTGCGGCAAGGCGCCGGATCCATTTTTTCACCGTGCACAGGGGGACAACATGTCGGAGATCGTAGACATTCGGGCGCGGGAGATCCTCGACTCGCGCGGCAATCCCACGGTGGAGGCGGACGTGTTCCTCGGCTCGGGCGCCTGGGGGCGGGCAGCCGTCCCCTCGGGTGCCTCCACCGGTTCCCGTGAGGCCATCGAGCTGCGCGACGGCGATCCGGGCCGCTATGGGGGCAAGGGGGTGCTCAAGGCCGTGGCCCACGTGCGCGGGGAGATCCGGGAGGCGCTGCTGGGCATGGAGGGCACCGACCAGGAGCGGCTGGACCGGCGCATGATCGAACTGGACGGCAGCGACAACAAGGGGCGTCTGGGGGCCAATGCCATCCTCGCCGTGTCGCTGGCGGCGGCCAAGGCGGCGGCTGCCGAGCGCGGTCGGCCGTTGTATCGCCACCTGGCCGGCGAGCAGCGTCCGGTCCTGCCGGTGCCCATGATGAACATTCTCAACGGCGGGGAACACGCGGACAACAGCGTCGATCTGCAGGAATTCATGATCCTGCCGGTGGGGCTCGGCTCCATACACGAGGCGGTGCGCTGTGGCGCGGAGATCTTCCACGCCCTCAAGTCCGTGCTCAAGGGGCGCGGGCTGGCCACTACGGTGGGCGATGAGGGCGGCTTTGCGCCCGACCTGTCCTCCAACGTGGAGGCCCTCGAGACCATCATGGAGGCCATCGACAAGGCGGGGTATCGCGCCGGGCGCGATGTCTACCTGGGGATCGACGCGGCGGCCAGCGAGTTCTATCGCGACGGGCGCTACGTGCTCGCCTCCGAGGGCAAGGACTACGATGCCGCCGGGTTCGTCGAGGTGCTGGCCTCGTGGGTGGATCAGTATCCCATCCTCAGCATCGAGGACGGGTTGGCCGAGGGTGACTGGGACGGCTGGAGGCTGCTCACCGAGCGCCTGGGCGGCCGTGTGCAGCTGGTGGGCGACGACATCTTCGTCACCAACACCCGGATCTTCCGGGAAGGGATCGAGCGAGGGATCGCCAACTCGATCCTGGTGAAGCTCAACCAGATCGGCACGCTCACCGAAACGCTGGAATGCATCGCCATGGCCAAGGAGGCCGGGTACACGGCGGTGGTCTCGCACCGTTCCGGCGAGACCGAGGACGTGACCATCGCCGATCTGGCGGTGGGGGCCGCCACCGGCCAGATCAAGACCGGCTCGCTCTCCAGGACCGATCGGGTGGCCAAGTACAACCAGCTCATGCGTATCGAGGAGGAGCTGGGGCGTGATGCCGTCTATGCCGGCACCGACGCCTTTGCACAGCTCCCGGCGTGAGTACCCTCGACGGTGAGGCAGGCCGTGCGCGTCCAGGCTCCCGGCTGGCGAGCTCCGCGTAACACCGGGCGGCCTCCCCCACGCCACCGCCCCCGGAGCGCCGGGTGAGGCTGCTGCTGGCATTCCTGTTGCTCCTGGTGTTGGGGCTGCAGGCCAAGCTCTGGTTCGGAGACGGCGGGATCCTCGCCCTGCACCGGCTGGAGGACCAGATCCAGGCCCGGAAGGCGGCCAATGCGCGGCTTCGGGAGCGCAACGCGGCACTGGCTGCCGAGGTGGAGGACCTGCGCAGGGCGCATCGTCCGGGCACGCCGTCGGACGACCCCGCCATGGACGCCATCGAGGAGCGGGCGCGCCTGGAGATGGGCATGATCCGTGAGGGGGAGACCTTTTTCCTGGTGGTCGAACCTGGGAAGGGGCAGGCGCCGACGCCGACCCCGCCCTAGGGCTGCCGCCGTGGGCGGGGTGGCCGGTCGCGGCGGCGATGAATCGCAACGAAGGAAAGGAGCATGTGAATCGTGGACTGGAAGCGCTTCAACCTGGTGGCCGGGGCGGCCACCGTGCTGCCCGGGACGGCAGCGGCTGCGGAAGGCATGGACGGGGCCGCCACCGCCTGGATCCTGACCTCCACGGCCCTGGTGCTTTTCATGACGCTGCCCGGGCTGGCGTTGTTCTATGGCGGATTGGTCCGGGCCAAGAACGTGCTCTCCGTCCTCATGCAGTGTTTCTCCATCGCTGCGGGCGTCTCCTTGTTGTGGCTGGTGGCCGGCTACAGCCTGGCCTTCGGTGAGGGCAACGCCTGGATCGGCGATCTGAACAAGGCCATGCTGGCCGGAGTGGGCCGGGAGACGTTGAGCGGTTCCATTCCGGAGTCTCTTTTCTTTGCCTTTCAGATGACCTTCGCCATCATCACGCCGGCCCTCGTGGTGGGCGGCTTCGCCGAACGGATGAAGTTTTCGGCCATGTTGCTCTTCTCGTGTCTGTGGCTGTTCGCGGTCTACGTGCCCGTCACCCACTGGGTGTGGGGCGGAGGCTGGCTGCAGTCGCTGGGGCTGTACGACTTCGCCGGCGGCACGGTGGTGCACATTACGGCGGGCGTGGCCGCCCTGGTGACGGCCCTGGTCCTGGGGCCGCG
>JALVEU010000392.1 GCA_027030565.1 Gammaproteobacteria bacterium
ATTCGCCTACGGCGGCATCGGCCTGCTCACCGCAGGCATGATGGTGCGGGTGACCCTGGGACACACGGGCCGCAACCCCAACGCACCCCCGCGCGGTGTGGTCTGGATCTTCCTTCCGCTGGCCGTAGGGGCCGCGGTCCGGGTCCTGCTCCCCCTGATCGCTCCCGGCCACTATGGTCTGTGGGTGATGCTTTCGGCCGGGCTCTGGCTGCTCGGTTTGTTGGTCCTGGCGGCCATCTGTGTGCCCATGTGGCTGCGTCCGGGACTGCAGCCGCGCGGCATCCCGTTGCGACAATAGCATCCCACACGTGCACCGCTGCCCCTTCGCGTCCCCGGACGGGCGCAGAGGGCACGCGCGCCTGCGCCTTTCCAGGGCACACGCGGCCAAGATTCCCGTAGCCTGTTGAATGCGGCTGGATCGTCCCCATTTCTGCCTGCGGTCTCCGCGGAATCGCCGTGGAATCCCCAACCCGAACGAGGAGAACGCACAGATGAAGAGGCAATACATCGGCAGGCGCTGGCTGTCCGTGCTACTGGTAGCAGTGGCGATGAGCGGGCCTGCGCTGGCCGGCGATCAACAGGCTCAGACCGCCGCAGGCAAGCCCAAGGCCCAGGCCCAGGCCCAGGCCCAGGCCCAGACCCAGGCCCAGGGCGAGAGCCAGGCAGGCAAGGCCCAGGATCAGACCCAGGGCAAGGCGGCCGAGGAACGCGCCAAGATCATGGAGGAGGCGGTCACAGCGCTGGCCAAGACCAACTCGGCGCTGCGCGCCCTGGACGCCGGCGACACCGAGAAGGCCATGGAGGACCTCGCCTTGGCGGTGGGCAAGCTGGAGCTCGTCACCTCCGCACACCCCGAGCTCGCCCTGGCCCCCGTGGACGTGCAGGTCATCACCCACGACCTCATCGCCAGGCCGGAAGACGTGAAAAAGGCGGTCGAGGATGCGCGTAAGCTGCTGGACGAAGGACGGGTACAGGAGGCCCGTGCCATCCTCAAGGACCTGGGCAGCGAGGTGATCGTACGCGTGGTGAACATCCCGCTGGCCACCTATCCCGACGCCATCAAGGCCGTGGCCCCCCTCATCGAGGCGGGCAAGATCGAGGAGGCCAAGCGGGCCCTGGTGGCGGCCCTTGGCACGCTGGTGGTGGTGGACAACGTGATCCCGTTGCCACTGGTGCGCGCCGAACGCGCCGTGGACGAGGCCAAGGCCCTGGCCGCCAAGAAAGATCGCAGCAAGGAGGAGAACGAGCGGCTCGCCGAGCTGTTGCAGGTGGCCGAAGACCAGCTCGAACTGGCCCAGGTCCTCGGCTACGCCGAGGAGAAAGCCCTCGAGCCGCTCGAGGAGACCGTCGAGCAGATCGCCAAGAAGACCGCCTCGGGCGGCACCGAGGAGAGCCTGTTCGACAAGCTCAAGAAGGGCTTCGAGGAGCTCCGCGCCAAGCTCTGAGCAGAGGCAACGGCCCAGCCGTGTGAGCGCATGGCAGGGGCGCGGCGTATCGGTCGCGCCCCTGCTCGTTTGCGGACCGGCCGCCATCGTCTCCTGATAGGGAACCGGGATCCGCGGATTCCTCTGCAGCCCATGCACACCCCCACAGTTGGCGGGGTTACAATCCCCTGCATGCGGGATGAGATTCAGGCCCTTGCCCGATCGCTTCTCGGAAGCCTGCGCGACCTGACCCCGATCATCCTGGTCGTCGGCATCTTCCAAGTGGTGGTCTTCCAGCAGCCCCTCCCCCGGCTCGGGGACCTCCTGCTCGGTACGGGTCTGGTGCTGCTGGGACTGAGCTTCTTCGTCCACGGACTGGAACTGGGACTCTTCCCGCTGGGAGAGGCCCTGGCGTTCAACTTCGCCGTCAGAGGCAACCTGTGGTGGCTGCTGGTCTTCGCCTTTTCCCTGGGCTTCGGCACCACCGTGGCCGAGCCAGCACTCATCGCCATCGCCGCGGAGGCCGCGGAGGCCGCTGCTCAGGCTGAGATCATCGCCGACGAACCAGCCGCATTGGCCGGGTATGCCAGCGCCCTGCGGTATACGGTGGCCGTGTCGGTGGGCACCGCCCTCGTGCTCGGCGTCTATCGTATCGTTCGGGGCTGGTCCATCCATTGGTTCATCGTCGCCGGATACCTGCTGGTGGTGCTCATGACTGCGTGGGCGCCCCCTTCCATCATCGGGATCGCATACGACTCCGGCGGCGTCACCACCTCCACCATCACCGTGCCGCTGGTCACGGCCCTTGGAGTGGGACTGGCCAACAGCCTCGAGGGCCGTAACCCCATGGTGGAGGGCTTCGGGCTCATCGCCTTCGCTTCGCTCACCCCGATGCTGTTCGTCATGGCCTTCGGAATCGTGGTCCATTGATCATGGGCGAGCTGTTCCTGGACCTCGGCAACACGCTCCTGTCGACCCTGTGGGACGTCCTGCCCATCGCCCTGATCCTCGCCGTGTTCCAGTTCGTGGTCCTGCGGCGGCCGGTACCCGATCCCGCACGCATCCTCTGGGGTTTCGTGTTCGTGCTGCTGGGACTCGTGCTGTTCCTGGAGGGACTGGAGCTCGCCCTGTTCCCCCTGGGGCGCACCATGGCCGCCCAGCTCTGTGACCCGGTGTTCCTCGGGGGGTCCGCCGACGAGGCGGCCGGGGCCCTGCACTGGAGTGCATATCGCTGGGTCTATGTCTTCGGTGCGGCCATTGGCTTCAGCACCACGGTCGCCGAGCCGGCACTGATCGCCGTCTCGCTCAAGGCCGAAGAGGTCTCCGGCGGGGCCATCGATGCCTTCGGCCTGCGCATCGCGGTGGCCATCGGGGTGGCCCTGGGCATCGCGCTCGGCACCTGGCGTATCGTCACCGGTCATCCGCTGCACTGGTTCATCATTTCCGGCTACGTGGTCGTGGTGATCCAGACCCTCTTCGCGCCGCGTCTGATCGTGCCGCTCGCCTATGATTCGGGTGGCGTCACCACCTCCACGGTCACCGTACCCATGGTCACCGCACTGGGTCTGGGCTTGGCGTCCAATATCCCGGGCCGCGACCCCTTGCTGGACGGCTTCGGGCTGATCGCATTCGCCAGCCTGTTCCCCATGATGACGGTGATGGCCTACGCCCAGCTCTCCGAATGGTTCAGCGCAACGCGATCGAACTGAGGGACCGCCCATGCATTTCAAGCTCATCATCGCCCTGGTGGACGACACCAAGACCAACGCCGTGGTCAGGGCCGCGCGTACGGCCGGCGCCACCGGTGCCACGGTCATCACCAGCGCCCGCGGCGAGGGGCTGGCCAAGCCCCGTAGCTTCTTCGGCCTCAGCCTGGAGGCGCAGCGAGACGTGGTGCTGTTCCTGGTCGAGGAACACCAGGCACGGCACATCCTGGAGACGATCTGCCGAGTCGGGGAAATGGACGCCACGGAGGGCACCGGCATCGCGTTCCAGATCGACGTGGAGGACGCCGTGGGCGTGAGCACACAGATCCGCACCCTGGTGGAAAAAGTCGAGGAGGAGATCTGATGGCCCGACGCAAGATCATTCGCGTGCGCGACGTGATGAAGCAGGATTTCGACCTGGTCGACGGCAAGGAGACGGTCCTGCAGGCCCTGCGCCGCATGAAACACCGGGAGGCCCGCGCCCTGATCGTGGACAAGCGGGACGAAGACGACGAATACGGCATCGTACTGCTGGCCGACATCGCCAAGAAGGTCCTGGCGCGCGACCGCGCTCCGCAACGGGTGAACATCTACGAGATCATGGCCAAGCCGGCCCTGAGCGTGCATGCCGATATGGACATCCGCTACTGCGCGCGCCTGTTCGAGAACTTCGGCATCCAGCGCGCACCGGTGATGGAGGGCCGGAGGCTGGTGGGCGTGGTGAGCTACAACGACATGGTGCTCAAGGGGTTGGAGGGGCTCGTGGAAGAAGGCCCCTGCGGAACCGGCACGGAGTGACCCCGGCCGGGCGGCGTCATTCAGTCGCGGATGCGGCGGTCGGCCTCTTCCGCGAGCGCGCGCAGCGCCGGACTGATCCGGACCTCGTAGGGCGGCGCTGCACTCAGCGCACGCAGGGGCTCGGGCAGCGCGCCGAGTTGCTCGGCGACGCGGGCGCGCATCACCTCGAGCGATTCGGCCTCCATGGTGCGCCGGCCGTTGCGCATGACCTCACGCAGCAGGGCCCTGCCCGGCTGTGGATCGCCCTGGACCGTCAGCACGTCGTGATCGAAATAGCCGTCACGCAACTGCCTCCAGACCTGCTTGGGCCCGGGCCAGGTGGCCTTGCCCTCCGAGCGCTTGCGCCGTGGAATCGAGGCATACTCCTGTAACTTGTAGGCACAGTCGAGGTACGGCCGGTCGGCCGAAGTGTCCAGCAGGGTACCCACCCCGAAACCGTCGATGGGTGCCCCGTCGCTCAGTAGACGCTGGAGCTGGTACTCGTCCAGGCTGCCGCTGGAGAAGATGGTCACGTGCCGGCAGCCCCCCTGGTCGAGAATCGCCCGCACGGCATGGGCATGGCGCTCCAAGTCGCCGCTGTCGATGCGCACCCCCCGGATGCGGATCCCCTGGGGCTCCAGCTCCTTCTGCAGCTCCACCACCTTGCGGGCGGCGCGCTCCGTGTCGTAGGTATCGATCAGCAGCACCACGTTGTCGGGCTGCACGCGTGCGAAGCTGCGGAACGCCTCCATCTCACTGTCGTGGGCCTCGACGAAGGAATGGGCCATGGTCCCGAAGATGGGGATGCGGAAGCGCGCTCCGGCGGCCACCGTGGCCGTGCCGCCGAACCCAGCGATCCACGCCGCCCTCGCCGCATACAGCGCGGCCTCGGCCCCGTGCGCCCTCCGCATGCCGAAGTCGATCAACTGCTTGCCCGGAGCCGCCAGCACGCAACGCACCGCCTTGGAGGCGATGAGCGTCTGAAAATGGAGCAGATTGATCAGCCGCGACTCCACCAGCTGGGCCTGGGGCAGCGGCGCCACCACGCGCAGGATCGGCTCGTCGGGAAATATGAAGGTGCCCTCCGGCACGGCCCACACCGATCCGGTGAAGCGCAGCCCGCGCAGCCACTCCAGCAGACGTGCGTCGAAGCGCCCGGTGGACCGCAGCCAGGCAATCTCCTCTTCCGAGAAGGCCAGGGTCTCCAGGTACGCCAAGGCCTGTTCCAGGCCGGCGGCCACCAGAAAATTGCGCTCGGGCGGCAGCCGGCGGACGAAGAACTCGAACACCGCCGGCGCGTCCATGCCCCGGGCCAGGTAGCCCTGCAACATGGTGAGCTGATAGAGGTCGGTGAGCAGGGGGCTTGTCAGGGAAACCTGCATGGTCCTATGGTCGGTCGGATCGGCGCACACCAACACCGGGGTCACAGTGTACAGTCCCGAAGAATCTTCCGAAACGCAGGCTTGTCCAACCCGTTGGGAGCATCTGGAACACGGCGCCGACATTGGTGTGTTCGGCACCGGTCCCACGTTGGAAGCCGCCTTCGAGCAGGCGGCCGTGGCTTTGACGGCCATCGTCTGCGAGCCGCACCGGGTGCGCCTGCGGGACCGCGTGGCGGTCCACTGCGCGGCCCCGGAAAACGAGCTATTGTTCTACGAGTGGCTCAACACGGTGATCTTCGAGATGGCCACGCGCGAGATGCTGTTCGGTCGCTACCAGGTGCAGATCCACCAGGGCCGGCTCAGCGGTACGCTTCTCGGCGAGCCCGTGGATCCCCGGCGTCACCAGCCGGCCGTGGAACCCAAGGGTGCGACCTTCACCGGGCTCGAGGTCCGGCAGGACGCGCGCGGATGCTGGCGGGCCCAGTGCATCATCGACGTCTGAGCGCAACACCTCCACGGTGACCCCATGGATATCCGGCAGCTACAGCAGATCGACGAGACCACTTGGAAGTACGGGCCCACGGACTCCATGCATGTGCCGGTGATCCTGTACGCCGAGCGCGCGCTGATCGAGTCCATGGATCAGAAGGTCCTGGAGCAGGCGAGCAACGTGGCCGTGCTGCCCGGCGTGGTGGATGCGGTATACGTGATGCCCGACGGACACTGGGGCTATGGCTTTCCCATCGGCGGCGTGGCCGCTTTCGATCCGGACCGCGACGGAGTCGTCTCCGCCGGAGGCGTGGGTTTCGACATCTCCTGTGGCGTGCGCACTCTGACCACGGGACTGCGCCTGGACGACCTGGAGGGTCGGCGCGAACGGCTCGCCGATGCGCTGTTCGCCCATATTCCCGCCGGCGTGGGCAGCCGCGGCCAGATCCGTCTCGACGACGAGGAGATGGACGCCATGCTCCGCGGCGGTGCGCAGTGGGCCGTGGACATGGGCTGGGGCGAGCCGGCCGACCTGGCCCACATCGAGGAGCGGGGACGCATGGAAGGGGCACGGCCCGACTACATCTCCGCGCGCGCCAAGGAACGCCAGCGCCGGGAGATGGGCACCCTGGGCTCGGGCAACCACTACTTGGAGGTCCAAGTGGTGGACGTGGTCTACGAGACCCGGATCGCCGAACGCTTCGGCCTGCACGAGGGTGACGTCGTGGTCTCCATCCATTCGGGCTCCCGCGGGCTGGGCCACCAGATCGGTACCGAAGCCCTGGCCGAGATGCTCCTGGCGGCCAAGGCCTATGGCATCCAGCTACCGGACCGGGAGCTGGCCTGTGCCCCCATTGCCTCGGAGACGGGCCAACGTTATCTCGGCGCCATGCGAGCGGCCATCAACTGCGCGCTGGCCAACCGCCAGATCCTCACCCACCTGACCCGGGAAGTGTTCGCCGACCAGTTTCCACAGGCCCGGATGGAGCTCGTCTACGACGTGTCTCACAACACCTGCAAGGAGGAACCGCACACAGTCGACGGAGAGCAGCGCCGGCTGTATGTCCACCGCAAGGGCGCCACGCGCGCCTTTGCGCCGGGCCATCCCGACATCCCCTCCGAATACCGCGATCTCGGCCAGCCGGTACTCATCGGAGGCACCATGGGCACCGCCTCGTACGTCCTGGCAGGCTGTGCGGGCAACGAGCGCCGCTCCCTGTCCTCGGCCTGCCACGGAGCAGGCCGGGCCATGAGCCGCCGGCAGGCCACCCGCCAGTGGAAGGGCAGCGCACTGATCCGAGAGCTGGAATCCGAGGGCGTCTACGTGCGCAGCCCGTCGGCGCGGGGCGTGGCCGAAGAGGCGCCAGGGGCGTACAAGGACGTACACGCCGTGGTCGAGTCGGCGGAACGTGCCGGCCTCGCTCGCAAGGTGGCGCGTATGCGTCCGGTGGTCTGCATCAAGGGCTGAACCCTGCCCCCAAGGGCCGCGGAAACACGCCCCAGGGGCCTTTGACCTGAATCAACCCGCCACGACGTGGTTTCGGCAAAGGTATGCCGCAGGAGGTCACGCCCGTGGCACTGTTCCCCGATCGCTGTACCGCCGGCGCCCGGCTCGCGGCGCGGCTTGCATCCTACGCCGATCGCAGGGGCACACTGGTACTCGCGCTACCCCCGGGCGGCGTCGCGGTGGCCTATGAAGTTGCTACCCGCCTGGTCCTGCCTCTGGACCTGTTCGTCGTGCGCAAGCTGTGCGCCCCTGGAGAGCGCAACCTGGCCATGGGGGCCGTGACCACTGGCGGCGTCCGCATCCTCAACCACGAGATCGTGCGCATGCTGGGCGTGCCACAGTTCGCTCTGGAGGCCGTGGAAGCCCGGGAGCGGACCAGACTGGAGGCCACGGAACGGGCGCTGCGGGGGGACTGGCCCAGCCCGCAGATGTCGGGTCAGGCGGTGATCCTCGTGGACGAAGGCATGGCCACGGGCGCCACCATGCATTGGGCCGTCAAGGCCTTACGGCGACTGGGCGCCGAACACATCACCGCCGCTGCCCCCACCGCATCGCGCAATGCCATGGAGCTGATCCAAGACCTGGCCGACGCGATCGTGGTCTTGAGCGTGCCGGACCCCTACATCAGCGTGGCGCGCTGGTACGAGTCCTATCCCCCCGTGGCGGACGATGAGATCGTGCACCTGCTGGAACGGGCGACTGTGACCTATTGCCGGTCCGGAAGGCCGGTAGGCGTACACTAGAACCCAGTCCGTACCATGAGCAGGAACCCTGCCCCGATGTATCGCAGTACCCCCATCGCCAGCCACCGACTCCCCCGGACCATGCGAAGCAAGTGCGCACCACTCCTGCGCCATGTCCCGGCGGTGGTCGCCTGAGGCATCCCTGGTACGGGCCCAGGAACATGGTCACCGACTCCCACGACGCGCGCAGCGGCCGCCACAGCAAGGGGCACGTGCCCCTGGCAGACGTGCACCCGCAGGTGGAGTTCGACGGGCTGCCGCGCTCGGACCGTGTGGTGGGCATGATCGAGGCCGAATGCCGGGAACTCGGCACCCAGGTGCCCCGCATCGAGCGCTGCCGCGTCTCCTTGCATGCGCAGCAGACCGCCTCGGGGCAGGTGTGCAGCTACGCGCTGCGGATCGAGGTCACAGCACCGGGCAAGCGAGTGCTTGTGGAACAGCCCTGCTCTGCACGCGAGACCCGCCACATGGAGAGTCTGGTCTCCAAGGCCTTCGATGCCCTGCGCCGTCGCCTGCAGAGCTGCGGCGACGGCCGGTGACCCGAGCGCCGGCCGCGAGCGGCGCGCCGGTTATACTCAACAGCAGCGGTCCCCTTCGAGAACCCTTTCATGGCCGAGATCCGCACCTTCAACGACCTGCTGGGCGCCCTGCACCGGGACCACCTCGACATTCTCGACGTGCTTCGGGTGATCGAGCAGCAGCTCACCGCCATGGAGGCCGGCGCAGATGGCGACTTCCTGCTGCTCTCCGACTGCGTGGACTATCTGGACAAATACGCCAACTGCGTACACCACGCAGGCGAAGACATCCTGTTCGACCACGTGGCCCAGCACCTGGGCGGCTTCGGGCCCGTGGTGGCGGCCCTGCAGGGCGAACACGAAGAACTGAGGCGCATGACCGATACGCTGCGCGAAGAGCTGGCCTGTGTGGAATCGGACACCCCCTGCGACCGGGCCGCGTTCCTCGCGCTGCTGCGCCGTTACGTCGGCCTGCAGCGCGCACACCTGGAGCAGGAGGAACGCGAAGTCTACCCGGCCATCGCCGCCTGGATCCGCAAGGAACGCACCGCGCAGGCACTCCCTCTCGCCGCCGACGATCCCCTTCTGGCAGAGGACACGCGGACCCGCTACCGCGCCCTACACGACCACATCACCGGCGCACGGCAGGCATAGCGACTCTCCTCAGGGCTGATGACGGATACGCAGGTTGAGCTCCCGCAGCTGCGCCTCGGTCACCGGCGCCGGGGCATCGGTCAGGGGGCAGTGCGCCGTCTGCGTCTTGGGGAAGGCCATCACATCGCGAATGGAGCGGCTGCCGGTCATGAGCATCACCAGGCGATCGAGCCCGAAGGCGATGCCGCCGTGGGGCGGACAGCCGTAGTCGAGTGCGCGGAGCAGGAAGCCGAACTGCGCCTGCGCCGTCTGCTCGTCGATACCGAGCACCCGGAACACCGCCTCCTGCATCTCCCGTAGATGGATGCGGATGGAACCGCCCCCCACCTCCACGCCGTTGAGCACCACGTCGTAGGCGCGGGAGCGGGCCTCGCCCGGGGCGGCCTCGAGAGCCGCCGCGTCCGCCACCGCCGGGGCCGTGAACGGATGATGCAATGCCGCCCAGCGCTTCTCGCGTGCATCCCACTCGAACATGGGGAACTCCACCACCCACAAGGGCCGCCAGTCGGCCTGCACCAGTCCGCGGTCCTCCCCCAAACGCACCCGCAGGGCCGCCAGCGATTCGTTGACCACCAGCGCCTTCCCCGCCCCGAAGAACAGCAGGTCGCCGCTCTCGGCCCCGGTGCGTTCCAACAGGGTCTCCACCACCTCGTCGGGGAGGAACTTGAGGATGGGCGACTGCAGTCCGTCCCGGCCCCGGGCGCGGTCGTTGACCTTGATATAGGCCAGCCCCTTGGCGCCGTAGCGGCCCACGAAGGCCGTGTAGTCGTCGATCTCCTTGCGTGACAGGGCAGCCCCGCCAGGCAGGCGCAGCACGGCTACGCGTCCTGCGGGATCGTTGGCTGGACCGGAAAAGACCTTGAACTCCACCGCCCGCATGGCGTCGGTCATGTCCACCAGTTCCAGGGGGATCCGCAGGTCCGGCCGGTCCGTCCCGAAGCGCCGTATGGCCTCGGCGTAGGACATGCGCGGGAACGGATCGGGCAGCTCGACGTCGAGCACCTCGCGGAACAGGACCCGCAACATCTCTTCCATGAGACCCATGATCCCGTCCTCGTCCATGAACGAAGTCTCCACGTCGAGCTGGGTGAACTCCGGCTGCCGGTCGGCGCGCAGGTCCTCGTCCCGGAAACAACGCACGATCTGGTAGTAGCGGTCCATGCCCCCAATCATCAACAGCTGCTTGAAGAGCTGTGGAGACTGAGGCAGGGCGTAGAACGCGCCCGGGTGCAGACGGCTCGGCACCAGGAAGTCGCGCGCGCCCTCGGGTGTGGCCCGGGTGAGCATGGGCGTCTCGATATCGACGAAACCGTGTTCGTCCAGATAGCTGCGCAGGGTCCGGGTCACCCGGGCACGCAGCAGCAGGTTGTGCTGCATCGCCGGCCGGCGCAGATCGATGTAGCGGTAGCGCAGGCGGTGCTCCTCGCCCACGTCGTCCTCGTCGAGCTGGAAGGGCGGTGTCCGCGCGGCGTTGAGCACCTCCACCTCATGGCCCAGGATCTCGATCTCGCCCGTGGCGAGTTCGGGATTTTCGGTCCCCTCGGGCCTGCGCCGCACGCGCCCGCGCACCCGCAGCACGTATTCGTTTCGCACCCGGTCCGCGATGCGAAAGGGCTCGGGCCGGTCCGGGTCGAACACCACCTGCACGAGCCCAGAGCGGTCCCGCAAATCGACGAAGATGACCCCGCCGTGGTCGCGGCGCCGGTTGACCCATCCGCAGACCGTGACCTCTTGATCCAGGTGCGTGGTGTTCAACTCACCACAGTAGTGGCTGCGCATGTCGCAATGTCCTGGTGCTGGCGCCTGCGGCGCGGGAAAGGCGCGATGTTACGAATGGTGCGCGAGGGACGCAACCGGCGTGCCCCCATGCGGGTCCGGTGGCACGTGGCGACGCTTCCGGCGCAGCGGGGACTGCGCCAGGGGAGACGAGCAGTCTCAGGCCGATGCGGCCTTGCTCTTGTTCTCGTCCTTGGTCTTGCGCTCGGACTTGGCCCCCGACTCGCCTGTGGAGGATTCGGCCAGGTTGCGCTTGTTGCCACTCTTGAAGTCGGTCTCGTACCAGCCGCCGCCCTTGAGCCGGAACGCGGCTGCGGAGACCAGTTTGCGCAGCCGGGGCGCCTCGCACTCGGGACAGTCGCGCAGGGGGGCCTCGCTGACCTTCTGGATCACTTCCAGGCGATGCCCGCAGGCTTCACACTCGTACTCGTAGATCGGCATGAGATCCCTCCTTACAAAAAATTAGCAATCCATTATATTGGGTCCATGAGCGCGATGCCCAACCCGTCGTCCGACAGCCGGCGCGCCGTCCTGATCACCGGCTGTTCCAGCGGCATCGGCCGCCGGGCGGCCGAACGACTGCAGGCCCGGGGCTATCGGGTGTTCGCGACCGCGCGGCGGGCCGCCGACGTGGCGGCGCTGCGCGCTCAGGGCTTCGATGCGCTTTCCCTGGACCTGGACGACTCGGCGAGCATCGCCCGCGCCGTGGACACGGTGATGGAACAGACCCGGGGACGGCTCTGGGGTCTGTTCAACAACGGCGCCTACGGGCAGCCCGGCGCGGTGGAGGACCTGTCCCGCGACGTTCTGCGCGCCCAGTTCGAGACCAACCTGTTCGGCTGGCTGGAACTGACCAACCGGGTGCTGCCCCACATGCGCCGGGCGGGCTGCGGACGCATCGTGAACAACAGTTCCGTGCTGGGCCTGATCGCCCTGCCCTTCCGGGGCGCCTACACGGCGAGCAAGTACGCCCTGGAAGGGCTCACCGACACGCTGCGCCTGGAACTCCACGGCACCGGCATCCATGTCAGCCTCATCGAGCCCGGCCCCATCGCGAGCCGGTTCCGCGCCAACGCGGTGCGTAAGCTGCGTGAACACATCGACATGCAGGCCAGCCCGTTCGCGGAACGCTACCGTGCCGCTCTACGCCGCTTGGAGCATCCGGGCCCTGTGGCGCCGTTCACCCTGCCCCCGGACGCCGTGGTGCACAAGCTCCTCCACGCCCTGGAGTCGCCCCGCCCCAAAGCGCGCTACCACGTGACCGTCCCCACGCACCTGTTCGCCGTGCTGCGCCGGCTCCTGCCCACCGCCCTGCTGGACCGGGTCCTGCTCGCGGTCGCATCGCGGGAGAACGGCTGACGAACCGGGGCATCGGACCCGATCTGCGGGCCGCCGAGCAGCCCGGTGGATCACGGTACAATGGCGCGAATACCCGTGCCACCGAGCATGTGCCGATGCCCCCAGGCTAACCACGAATCCATGCGCCTGAGCCAACTCCATCTGCCGCAGGAGCGCGACCTCGAGCCCGAGCTCGAGGCACTCGGGCTGCGCGATTCGGAACAGTTGCTGGTGCTCGCCTTCGCCACCGCCGAGGTGGACCTCACTCGATTGCAGAAACGGCTGGTCAGGGCGTTGCCCCGTGCTGCACTGGTGGGCGTCACGACCGGGGGGAGCATCGCCCAGGGTCATATCCACGATCAGGGCACCCTGCTGGTGTTTCTGCACTTCGAGTCCACACGGGTGCACGTGACCTGGGTCGATCGCGCCGAGGCCGATACCGACTTCGAGTTCGGCCACCGGCTGGGCAAGCGGTTCATGGCACGGGAAGAGCCGCGGGCCGCCCTGCTTTGGGTGTCCGGCCTGGAATGCAACGCCGATGCACTGCTCGCCGGCATCACGCGCACCACGGCGGGATGCCCGTTGTTCGGGGCCATGGCCGCGGACGCCTCACGCTACGAACACACCGCCGTGTTCTCCAAGGACCGGGTGTTCGAGGCCGGTGCCGCCGCGGTGGCGCTGCACGGGGCCCATCTGCGCGTCGAGGCCTTTCACGCCCTGGATTGGGTCGCCCTCGGCAAGCCGCTGCGGGTCACCGCGGCGCAGGGCAACCGGGTGGAGACGCTGGACGACACCCCAGCGCTGCGGGTGGTTCAACGCTACCTGGGCAAAGACATCGAGGAACGTCTGGTTCGCCTTTCCTCGCAGTTTCCCCTCATCGTGGAACGGCGTGGCCAGGCGGTGGCACGGCGCTGCGTGGGGACGGCGCCGAACGGTGCGCTGCGCTACTCCGGCAGTTTCAGCACGGGGGACAGGGTGCGCTTCGGCCTGGGCAATCTCAACAAGGCGCTGGAATCGGTGCGCGAGATCCAGGCGCGGCTTGCGGAGGCCGCCCCCGAAGGGATCCTGCTGCTGCCCTCGGCGGCCCGGCGCCGCCTGATGCGCGCCTGCAGCGAGCTGGAGGTTCACGGCTACCCGGACATCGCCCCCGCCGCCGGAATGTTCAACTTCGGTGTGTTCTACAGCAGGGACGGGCAGAGCGAATTCTCCAACAATCTGCTGTGCGCCCTGGGCCTGGCGGAGACGCCCCGCGCCCCCAGGGCCGCGGCCGGGGGGCCGGGCCTGTCCGGGACCGACGCGGAATCCGACTCCACCACCCAGACCGAGCTGCGCGCCATCACCCAGCTGGCGCTGGCCGCCAGTCGTGACCTGGAACACATCAACGACTCCCTCGAACAGCTCGCCACCACCGATCCGCTGACCGAGGTCTACAACCGGCGCAAGATCCAGGCGGTGATGGAACACGAGCTGGCGCGCACGCGCCGCTACGGCGCCCCGGCCGCGGTCCTCATGATCGATCTGGACAATTTCAAGGCCATCAACGACCGCTACGGCCACGACATGGGGGACATGATCCTGCGCTCGGTGGCCAACGCGATCCGGGAGCACCTGCGCACCACCGACGCCTTCGGCCGCTGGGGTGGCGAAGAGTTCGTGGTGGTGTGCCCCGACACCACACTGGAGGAGGGTGTGCGGCTGGCCGAGCGAATCCGCCGGTTCGTGGAAGAGACGCACCGCGACACCGGCAATGACATCACCGTGAGCGTCGGAGTCACCGCACCGGCCCGTGACGACGATCTGCGCTCACTCCTGCGACGTGCAGACCGGGCCCTGTACGCGGCCAAGGGCGGCGGCAGGAACAGTGTCTGCCGCATCACCCCCCGAAGGCGGGGCTGAGCCGAGTGCGGGGCGGCTCACTTGGCCATGCCGCGCGCCCGCCGGATCGTCTCATAGGCGGCCAGGATGTGCTGGGTCTTCTCCTTGGCCAAGCGCATCATCTCTTCGGGGAGGCCTTGGGAGGCCAGCTTGTCGGGGTGATGCTGGCTCATGAGCCGGCGGTAGGCCTGTTTCACCTCCGCATCGCTCGCCTGGGGTGAGACTCCCAGGGTCTGGTAGGCGGCGGCCAGGGCGTCGGCGCCCCCGGTGTGTGCCTCGCTGCGGCGCTCTCCGCGCAGCAGCGACTCCAGGCGCTGCACGTCCTCGGCCGCGAGACCCAGGCGCTCGGCGATGCGCATCAGCAACGCCCGTTCGGCCGGATCCACCCGGCCGTCCGCAAACGCCACCTCCAATTGGACCTCGAGGAAGAAACGGGCCAGCATGGGCTGCCAGCGGATGACCCCGCGTAGCACGTCGAGGGCCTCGTCCAAGTCGAAGTCCGCCGCCTTGCCCTGGCGAAAATACTCGATGGCGCTCTGGCGCTGCTGGGCCGAGAGGTGCATCCGCGACATGATCTGCTCGGCGGCCCGAATCTCGGCCTCCGAGACGCGGCCGTCGGCCTTGCTGATGTGCCCCATCACCTGGAAGGTGGTACGGAAGAAGGTCTCCTGCATGCGTGACAGGGCCTCGGCCACCGGCCGCACCACTGCACGGGCGCGGTCGTACATGTGGCCGAGGAAGACGCCCACCGCGGCACCGATCCAGCCACCGAGCAGCAGTCCGGCCAAGCCTCCCACGAGCTTGCCTGACCAGCGCTGCAATCGGGCTGCATAGGATTGCATGGCACTCCCACCGACAGGGCCACACCGGCGGGCGCGGGTTGCGGGGGCCGGCCGCACCGGAGAAACGGGCGAAGTATATACCCTGGGGCCTCTTACGGATGGTGCGGCCCGACCGGCCGCATCACCGACGCGCGAGGTAGCGCAGCACGCCGGTGCACAGCGCCTGCACAAGCCGGCGTCGGAACTGTGGGTCATGCAGGCGGGCGGCCTGACTGGGGTTGGACAAGGTGGCGGGTTCCACCAGTACCGCCGGCATGTGGGTCTCCCTCAGGACCATGAAATGCGCGATCTTCACGCCCCGGTCCTGCACGCCGGGACCGCCCACCGTCCCCACCAGGGCACGGTGCAGCTCGTCGGCGAGACGCGCCGAGGCTGCGGTCCGCTGCGGCCTGCCCAGCCGGTCCTGGAGCACACCCAGATCCGGGAGGGGCACCCAATGCCGCGGCCCGGGCACCACCGTCCCCCGAGCCGCAGGGTCTCGGGGCGCAGGTCGGTACACCTCCAGCAGTGCACTGTGCGCATCCCCCACGGCATTGAGATGGATCGATACGAACAGATCCGCCCCCAGTCGGTTGGCCCACGCGGCCCGGTCCCGCAGGGAAACGTAGTGGTCCGACGTGCGCGACAGCTCCGCACGCACACCCGCTCCCTCGAGGCAGTCTTGCAGACTGCGGGCCAGCTCCAGCGTCCATCGCTTCTCGTATACGCCGTCCGGGGCGCTGGCTCCCGGATCGCGACCTCCGTGCCCCGGGTCCAGGGCGACCACGGGCGGTGGCCGTCCGATCCCGGACAGCGCGGCGAGTCGGCGGAACCAGCCGGCCTCGGGTCGAGCTACGTTCTCGGCTACGCCGCCGGTATCCGGCGCGGCCACCGCCGTTGCCGCCACCAACATCCACAGGCCCACGGCAAACCCGCGCACGTACCGCCCCCGGACACCCGTCGGCATCTCAGGGCCGTGTTCCGCCGACGAAGGCCAAGGGCCAGAACGGCCCCAGCCACTCGCGCCGCCACCAGTGTCCGGTGGCGGCCCGCTCTTCGGGGTCCGTGAAGCGGTAGCGCCAGAGGGTGCTGCGCAGGTAACGGGGCGGCTCGTCCGGAAACGGATTGTATGCGAGCTGGGCAGTGACCTCAGGGGCATTCTCCAGGAGACGGTGCAGGAATGCTTCGTACCAGTCCAGGAAGATGGGCCCCATGGGAACGAACCACATCATCCAGTCGATGCGCGGCTGATGGGGGACGATGAAGCGTGGGGCCTCGTCGAGGCGGTCCGGACGAAAGCGGAACAGATATTCCTCCCAGTGCTCACCGTCCCGCGAGCCCTCGATCACCACCTCGATCCGCTCGGTCTTCATGGTAGGAAACACGTGGAACGGATGCGCCAGGTGCCAGCCGCGCCAGAGTCTCATGGCGGCGGCCACCGGCTGTGGCAGAGGACGCCGGTCCACCATGCGCCAGGCCTCTACGGCGGCGGCCGAGAGCAGCAGCCCCGCCATGACACCGAGCGCCCACTGCCGACGGGGATGCGTCCGAGCCGCCGCGGCCACGTCGCTGCTCCAACGTTGCGCGAGAGACGCCGGTACGACGCGACGCAACGCCCGGTCGTCGAACAGGAACAGGCACAGCGCCATGGAAAGCAGGTTGAAGAAATTGTGGTTGGAGGTGGCCAGGATCGCCGCTTGCATGGCCAGGGTCAGCCAGGCGGCGATGAACCGCGGCGTTCGCGGCAGGAACATCATAAAGGGCACCACCACCTCGATGACCAGTGAGAAGAAGGTCAGCGCCTCCTGGACGCCCAGCGGCAGATGGTGCGCGTACCAGGAGCCGACATGCGGGAGGGGTTGGGTCTCGAAGTAGTACGCCAGCGCCGTGAGCCCGGACCAGGTGGGGTCTCCGCTGATGAGCTTGGAGATACCCGACAGGAAGCGCAGCCGGAACAGCAGGATCTTGTACAGCCACACGATGACGCCGGACCCGCCGGGCAGGAAGATCGCCAGGAATCCGGCCTCCAGCAGAAGATAGTCCCACTGGAAGTTCATGAAGATCTGGCCGGCCTGAGTGAGCGACAAATACAGCACCCACAAGCCCAGCAGGGCCGGACGCATCCAGCGCCCGAGGATCACCGACACGGCGAGCAGGCAACCGGCCAGCGTCGCGGCGAACAGGACCCGATCGCCCGTCGCGAGCCAGAACACCATGGGATGCTCCAGCCAGGCACGCCAGCCCAGCTCGGCCCGCAGGGCCTCGAGGTAGGTCTTCAGGGGCAGGATGCCGTGCTCGCCGGCCAGGCTCACCACCTGCACCGCCAGGGAGGCGAAGGCGAACAGGTAGATCCATCCGAGCAGGCGCAGGAACAACCCCCCGACCAGGCGATACTGCGAGACATCCGATCCTGCTGTCTGCACCGGAGAACAGAATCCGCGGGTGGTGGGGGCAGCGTGGCCCGGAGCGGGCCTGGCAGCATCCTAGCGCAGCCATACCCTCGGGCCAACCCGGCCGACAGGCCGCGCACCGGCCCCTCGTACAGCGGTTCGACGCCGGTGCACTTGAAGCCGGCCCAACGCTACCCAATGTAGTGGGCAGCACAGACTCTTCATGCCAGGTGGCCGGTCCCGAACATGCGTCCGGCCACCCCCAGAGCGATCCCAGGCACGCCATCCATCAGCCAAGGAGCACACCATATGAGCATCATCGGCATTCGGCAGTTCGAGCAGCTCTTCCGCAAGGCCGCCTCGCTGGACGTGGACAAGAACGACCTGCGTCGGCTGAGCGACTTCCTCAACGGCAAGGTTCACGGCCTGCTCCTGCGCGGCCGGGCCAATGCCAAGGCCAACGGCCGGGACGTCATCGAGCCTCAGGACCTGCCCATCACCCGCGGACTACAGGAGAGCGTTCACGCCTTCCAGAAGCTGGACGAGACGTTGGAGGTCAAGCCCATCCTGGAGACCCTCGCCACCCTGCCGGAGATCGGCGCCGAGTACAGCGAGGCGGTGGAGCAGGCGCTGCCCGAGGTCGTGGGGGGCCTGGTGGTGGCGCTGGCCAAGACGTTCAAGATCATGGAGCCTTCGCTCAAGAACCCGCAGACGGAGCACTGGGACAAGGCCGAGCGGATCTTCGACACCCTGATCTGAGACCCATCGCCAGGGCCTCCGGGATCTCACGGGCCGCCGGGGTCCCCCTCTTCCGCGCCCTGCAGGCGCGGCAGGGTCTCAGGGACGGCGCTGCCGTTCCTCCACGGCGGCGAGAATGCCCCGCAGGATCTCCACCTCGCGTTGGCTCGGCCGGCAGCGCAGGCACAGCCGACGCAGACGGCGCATGAGTTGGCGCGGGTTGCCGGGATCGAGAAAGCCGATGTCCACCAAGGTACGCTCGAGGTGCACGAAGAGGTGTTCCAGCGCCTCGGCGGATGCCGGAGGATCGGGGTCCTCGTAGCGTTCGCCCCAGAGCAGCTCCTCGGCGGCCGCATGGATCTCCCAGGCCATGAGCTGCACGGCTGCGGCCAGGTTGAGCGAGCTGAACCGGGGATTGGCGGGAATGCGGACCAGGGCGTGACAGCGTTCCAGCTCGGCGTTGCTGAGCCCCGTGCGCTCACGCCCGAACACCAAGGCCACCGGCCCCGCTGCAGCGGCCTCCACCAGCCGCCGCGCCGCCCACCGCGGGTCCCATTCGGGCCACCGCAGGCTGCGTGCCCTGGCACTGGTGGCCACCACCAGCCGGCAATCCGCCAAGGCCTCGTCCAGCCTCGGGACCACCTCGGCCCGTTCCAGCAGGTCCGCGGCGCCGGAGGCACGGGCGGTGGCCTCCGGATCCGGGAAACGCAGCGGCGCCACCAGGGAGAGCCGATCCAGACACATGGTCTTCATGGCGCGCGCGGCGGCCCCGATGTTGCCGGGATGGGTGGTGCCCACCAGGACCACGCGGATACGCCGATAGGCGGGGTGCGCACAGGCGCCGGTCACGGCTCCGGCGGCTCCGGCTCCAGACTGTGCCGCCAGCGGTGACTCTCGCGGTCGAACAGGGCGCGGGCCTCGTAGGGTCCCCAGGATCCGGCCGGATAGGTGGGGATGTAGTCACGCTCCGTGGACCACACCCGCAGCACCGGATCCACGATGCGCCAGGCCCACTCCACCTCGTCATAGCGCAGGAACAACGACCGGTCGCCCTCGATCACGTCCAGGAGCAGGTCCTCGTAGGCCTCGGTGGCCACGTCACCTTCGCTCATCAGGCTGGCATCCAGGCTGGTCTGGCGCGTGCGCATCTCCAGGCCCGGCTCCTTGACCGTGATCTCCATGCGCAGGCAGGCGCAGGGCTGGATGCCCATGAGCACCCAGTTGCTGGCGATGCGCTGCACCGGGGTGTCGCGGAACAGCTGCTGCGGCGGGGCACGGAAGCAGATGGCCACCATGGCACGGTCGGAGGCCAGCCGCTTGCCGGTGCGCAGATAGAACGGCACACCGCGCCAGCGCCAGTTGTCCACGTAGAGCTTGAGGGCGGCGTAGGTCTCAGTGACGCTGTCCGGGGGGACGCCGGGCTCTTCCAGATA
>JALVEU010000393.1 GCA_027030565.1 Gammaproteobacteria bacterium
ACCTGGCCTACTGGCACCGCGGCCCCACCCACTCGCTGCTGCTCTGGCCGCTGTGGGCGGCGTTGCTGGCCGCAGCGGTGGGTCATGCGCACCGGGGCGCCTACCGGGACCTGTTCGCCCTGTTCGTACTGGCGATCCTGAGCCACATCCTGCTCGACGTCATCACGGTCTACGGGACACAGGTGGCCTTCCCCATGAGCCAGTGGCGGGCTGCATGGGGCACCACCTTCATCCTGGATCCCGTACTGACCGTGTCGCTCGGTGCCGCGCTGCTGGCGTCCGCACGCACGCAGTCGCGCCGGATGGCCGTATGGGGGCTGCTGGCGGTCACGGCCTGGATCGGCCTGCAGGGGCTCATGAAGCTGCGTGCCCAGGCGCTGGCTGCGGCCCATGCACAGCGGCTCGGCGTCGCCGGCTCCGAGACGGCGGCGCTGCCACAGCCACTGTCTCCGGGTCTGTGGAAGCTTGTGGTCGCCGAGCCCGAACGCCTGCACGTGGCCTACGTGAACCTGTGGAGCACGAGGGTGACTGCGGGGGGGGCGCAGGCGGGCCTGGTGCGGCGCTGGTATGCCCACTATCGGCCGCCGCAGGCCCTGCACTGGGTGCCTCTGAGCCGCTTCGGGGAGGCCCCGGAGTCCCGGACACTGGCCAGAACCGTGTGGCGCCAGCCCGCACTGGCCCTGTATCGCCGCTTCGCGCGTTTCCCCCGGCTCTACCGTATCGACGCCGGGGCTCGGGTATGTGTGTGGTTCGTCGACGCGCGCTACGAGATTCCCGAGGTGCCGGCACCGTTTCGCTATGGCATGTGCCGCGGGGCACACGGCGGTCCCTGGCGGCTGTATCGGCTGCGCCGCAATGGCGGCCCGGTGCCGGTGCGCCCGGTGTGGGGAATCGCCGGCGCCGGTGCTGAACCTCGCGCAATTCAGCGCCCGGAGTAGGCGCGGCCCCGCAGCAGGGCCTCGGGATGGCGCTCCAGGTAGTCGGCGAACTCGCGCAGGGAGCGTGCCGCACGCCGTGTCTCCTGCAGGGTTTTGAGCAGCTCCGTGCGTACGGGGGAGTCCTGGCGGACCGCTGCTTCCAGGTCCCGGGCCATCTGCGTGGTCGACTGGGCGAGCGCGTCCAGGTGTTCGAGCAGGCGCTGGAGCCGGGGCGCGGTGCGTTTGGCCAGCTGGGCCACCTGCTCGGAGGCCTCCCGCAGGGCCGCGGCCGTGGGGTGGACTTCGTGCTCCATGGTCTCGGCCAGACGTGCCGTGCGTTCGGCGGCCCGGCGTGCGCTGGTGAGCAGCGGATCGGTGTGTGCATCGAGTTTGGCGAGCAGGACGTCGAGCCTGGCGGTGGCAGAATGCAGGGCCTCCAGTGTCTGCGGGATCTCCGGGGCGTTGACGATCCGGTTGATGGCGGCCAGCGATTCACGTGCGTCCTGGAGGATCTCGCCCATGGGCAGCTCACCCAGGTGCTCGGCGGCGTTCTTGATCACCTGCATCACTTGCTCCGAGGTGGAGGGCACGGTGGGGATCTCCACGATGTCCTCGTCCAAGTCCTTCATCTCCACGAAGCGGGCCTGTATCGTGGGATCGGCGTTGAGCTCGATGAAGAGTTTGCCGGTCAGCAGGCTCTGCATTTCCAGCCGCGCGTGGAGCCCGAACTCCTTGCAGGCCTGACGCAACGCCTCCTCGCGGTCGGCCTGGGCCGCGCGTGTCAGCGCTCCGCCGCGGGTGTAGATCTGGCTGGGGTCCAGTTCCGCGAAGACCCGAATGTAGAGCCTGCGCTGCTTCTCCTGCATCACCAGCTGAATGCCGGTCACCGTACCCACCGCCACGCCCCGCAGCTTCACCGGGGCACCCACGTCCAGCCCGTTGACCGAGCCGTCGAAGTACATGACCACGGTAACCCGCTCCTTGAACCAGTGTCCGGAACCGAACAACACCAGACCAACGGCGGTGAGGAAGAGGGAGCCAACGACGAAGGCACCAATGACCCGCGGATTGGCCTGGCGGCTCACGGCGTGCTCACCTCTGCCGGCTCCTCCCGGTGCAGGAAGGCATGGACCACGGGGTCCCGGCAGGTCTCGGCCAGACGCTTGGGATCCCCCACGGCCCGCTGGGTGCGGGCCTCGGCGTCCAAGAACACCGAGTTGGTGCCGATGCCCAGAACCGTGGGCAGCTCGTGGGTCACCAGCACCACCGTGGTGCCCAGATTCTCCCGGAGCTCCACGATGAGGTCGTCCAGGCGCCGGCTGGTGATGGGATCCAGGCCTGCCGAGGGCTCGTCGAAAAACAGGATCTCGGGGTCCAGCGCCAGGGCGCGCGCGATTCCGGCGCGCTTGCGCATGCCACCGCTGAGTTCGGCGGGATAGGCGTCCTCCAGCCCGGCGAGCCCCACCAGCGCCAACTTGAGCGCCACCAGTTCGCGGATCTCGGCCGGGGAAAGGTCCGTGTACAACTCCATGGGCAGGGCCACGTTCTCGGCCAGGGTCATGGAACTCCACAGTGCCGCGCTCTGGTAGGTCACGCCGGCGCGTCGCAGCAACCGGGCGCGTTCTTCCGCCTCCGCCTCCCAGAGGCTCACCCCGTCGAAGACGATGCGGCCGGCGGCCGGCCGCTTGAGGCCGATCATGTGACGCATCAGAGTGCTCTTGCCACAGCCGCTGCCTCCCATGATGACGAAGATGTCGCCGCGCAGGATGGTGAACGACAGGTCTCGCTGGATCACCCGGCTGCCGTAGGCCATGGTGAGGCCCTCCACCACGAGGTGGGGCGTTCCCTGGGGGACCGCGCGACAGCCGGGCCGCGGCTCAAAGGTCGATGGCATCGAACACCACCGTGAGCACGGCGTCGGCCACGACGATGAGCACGATGGAGGTTACCACCGCCGAGGTGGTGGCCTCGCCCACGGCCGCCGCATCGCGGCCCGACTGCATGCCCCGCAGACAGGAGGCCAGGGCAATGAGCGCGCCAAAGGTCACCGCATAGATCATGCCTGCAACGAAGTGATCCGTCGCCATCACCGACTGGGTCTCGTAGAAGTATTCCATCGGTGTGATGCCGAAGACAGTGATGGCGACGGCCGCACCCCCCAGAATGCCCACGAGCATGGCATAGACGGTGAGCACGGGCATCATCAGGACCAGCGCCATCACCCGTGGGAGCACCAGGAATTCCACGGGTGAGACGCCCAGGGTACGCAGGGCGTCCACCTCCTCGTTGGCATTCATGGCACCGAGCTGCGCGGCAAAGGCCGCGCCGGTGCGCCCGGCCAGGATGACGGCGGTCATGAGGCCGCCCATCTGGCGCACCATGGCGATGCCGACCAGGTCGGCGATATAGATCTCCGCCCCGAAGGCCTGGAGCTGTACGGCCCCGATGAAGGCCAGGATCAGGCCCACCAGGAACGTGATCAGGGTGACGATGCCGAGCGCATCCACCCCCGCCTGCTGCAGGAAGAGCAGCAGGTCCGCCCGACGAAACCGGGCCCGCCCGCGCAGGAACGCCCCCAGGGCCAGCACCACCTCGCCGAGGAACTCCAGGAACGCCATCGCCTCGCGCCACAGGGCCAGGGCGTGCGCACCGGCCGCCTGCAGGGGACCGGGTGCCGTCCGCCGGCCCCTGCGCTGCACCGGCGGCACCGCACGGGCGATCTCCAGGAGTCGGGCGGCTCCATCGGGCAGATCGCGCAGGACCAATGGCACACCCGCCTCCTCGCCGAGGCGCAAGAGGCGCAGCAGGAAGACCAGCAGGGCGCTGTCCCAGCGCTCCACCCCCGCGCCCTCGACCACCAGGGCCGAAGGTGGGGGCGCGGTACCCAGGCGGCGGGTCAGCTCGGCGGGTGGCGCCGGGGAACCGACCCGCTCCAGCCGCCAGTCTCCGTGCAGACGGAGCGCGACGGTGTTCCCGACGGTCGTGACCTCGACCGGGACGCGTGCGGACCGGGCGCCGGGCGTGCTCGCCGCCATGGCACCGCGTCAGCCCGTCTTCACCGGGCGGCGCTTTTGATCTCTACCTTGGCCGACTCGCGCAGCGCCTTGAGGTGCTTCTGTACCGCCTTGGTCACCACGATGCTGCGCAGCTGATCCTTGATGTCCTCGTAGGCGGGGGGTTGTACCTCGCGCGTGTCCTCCAGGAGGATGACGTGCCAGCCAAACTGCGTCTGCACCGGGGTCTTGGTGAACTCCCCTTTCTTGAGCTTGGCCACGGCCTCGGAGAACGGCTTGACCATGTTCTGGGGCTTGAACCAGCCCAGATCGCCCCCGTTCTTGCCGGAGGGTCCCTTGGACTTCTTCTTGGCCAGCTCGGCGAAGTCGGCGCCCTTCTCCAGTTCCTGGATGATCTGCTGCGCCTCCTCTTTGGTGTTGACGAGGATGTGCCGTGCCTTGTACTCCAGCTTGGGCATGCGGGCGATCTGCTCCTCGTACTCCTTGCGCAGCGCCTTCTCATCGAGCTCGGCCTTGTGCGCATCGATGTAGCGCTGCAGCTCGGCACCGGCCAGGGCGCGCCGGCGGAGGTTCTTGAGTTCGGCCTGCGTCTCCGGACGCTTGTCCAGGCCTTCTTGCTCCGCCTTCTGGCGCAGCAGTTCCAGGTTCACCAGCTCCTCGAGCAGCGCTTGCTCGCTCTGGGGCTTGTTGTCCTTGCGCGAACTGCGGAAGCTCTCCAGCTCGGCTCGGGTGATGGGCTTTCCGTTGACCGTGGCCACGACGTCGCCCTCGGCGGCCTGGACGGAAAGCGTGGTGAGGGAAAGCACTGCGGCCGCCAGGATGGCGAAGGCCGGGATTCGCGACAGGGTCATGGATGGGACCTCCGGGTTGCGTGATGGGAATCGTCGGAATGGCTCGGGTGCACGCCAGTGGTGCCCGTGCCGGTCAGCGTGTGTCCGGTGTCACGGCAGGACGCGGACGAACGGTTTCACGGTGACGCGCTCGTAGACCCCGGCAGCCACGTAGGGGTCGGCGTCGGCCCAGCGTTGGGCCTCTTCCAGCGAGTCGAACTCGGCCACGACCAGGCTGCCGGAAAAGCCGGCCGGCCCGGGATCCGGGGCGTCGATGGCCGGATGGGGGCCCGCAAGGACCAGCCGCCCCGCCTCCACCAGTGCCTGGAGCCGGGCCAGGTGATCGGGCCGCGCCTCCAGGCGTGCCTGCAGTGTGCCCGGGCGGTCCGCAGCGATGATGGCGTAGAGCATGGTCAGTCGGCGGGGGAGGTCTCGGGTTCCTGGACGAAGCGCGCCAGATAGAACGCCTGCAGGAGCACGAAGACGAAGGTGAATCCCAGGAGGCCGAACAACTTGAAGTTCACCCATACGCCCTCGCTGAAGCGGTAGGCCACGAACAGATTGGCTGCACCGGAGAACACGAAGAACAACACCCACCAGCGGTTGACCCGGTACCAAACCGGCTCGGGGACCTGGAGTGCGTGATCCATGAGGCGTGCCACCAAGGGGCGTCCACCCACGAACTGGGTGGTGAGGAACGCCGCGGCGAAGACCCAGTTGAGCACGGTGGGCTTCCACTTGATGAAGTTCGGGTCGTGCAGCAGCAGGGTGGCACCGCCGAATACGGTGATCAGTGCACCGGACAGGATATGGGAACGCTCCAGGCGCCGGTGCCGCAGCCAGCCGATGGCCAGCTGCAGCAAGCTCGCCAGGATCGCCACCGCCGTGGCGGGATAGATGGCCTCGGCCGCGCCGCCGGTGCCGTCCCCGCCGGGCAGCCACGCCAGGATTTCGCGGGCCGTTTCCGGTTCAAGCATGGGAAAGAGCTTGTAGCTGGCGAAGAACAGCAGGACGGGGAAGAAGTCGTAGAGGATCTTCATCGCGCTTCGTGAGCCGTATCGAATTTCTTATGGTAGCGCAGCACCGCGGGGGATGGCAGGGTGTTTGGGGCCGGACGGGGGGCGCGCCGGTCCGGTGGAGCACCGCGGTCGTCCGTGGGCACCGGAGCGGTGGCGGCGCTTTTCTGATAGTTTTTCAGCAGAAACCATGCGATAGGAAATAGCGTCATGCCTGTTGCGGATGCCATGGGTGCGGCGGCGCTGCGGATCCAGGCCATGCCCGAGGGCCGCCAGACGGGCGATCGGAGCAGGTGCCTGTTGGAGGCCCGCGGTGTGCACGGGGTTCCCGCGGCCGCCACGATTTGCGAGCGGGATCACGGGCGCGTGTCCGCGCGCTGCCGTGCCGTGTGGCCGGACCCGCGCGCATCCGCCATCCGGCTGGCCCGCGGCGCCTTCGAGCGAGCGCGGCGGTGAGCGAGAACTCGGCGAACCACTTGCTGGCCCGTCAGCTGGCGGAGCTCGGCCTGTGCGCAGAGGAACCGCCGGATCCGGCCAACT
>JALVEU010000394.1 GCA_027030565.1 Gammaproteobacteria bacterium
GGAGCGGATTCCACACCTGTTCCTCACCAACACCACCTCGCGACCGCGTTCCGCGCTGGTGGAGAAGCTGGCCCGCATGGGTATCCACATCGATCCCGGGCAGATCCTCACCCCACCGGTGGCCGCCGTGCAGTGGTTGCAGGCCAACGCCCCTGGGCCGGTGGCCCTGTTCGTGCCCGAGGCCACCCGCGCCGAGTTCGCGGTGCTGGACCGGCTGCCGGACGATGCGGAGTCCGGTGCGGCAGCGGTGGTGATCGGTGATCTCGGAGCGGGTTGGGACTTCGCTACCCTCAACCGGGCGTTTCGTCTGTTGATGGCCGAGCCTGGACCGCCCCTGGTGGCGCTCGGCATGACGCGCTACTGGCGGGCGCCCGATGGCCTGCGCCTGGACGTAGGCGCCTTCGCGCACGCACTGGCCTATGCCGCAGGCGTCGAGCCCGTGGTGCTGGGCAAGCCGGCCGAGCCCTTCTTCCGGGCCGCGATCGAGCGGCTCGGGGCTGCGCCTGGGGAGGTCTGGATGATCGGCGACGATATCCGGGGGGACGTGGAGGCCGCGCAGAAGGCCGGGCTGCACGGGGTCCTGGTGCGCACGGGCAAGTTTCGGCCCAGCGACCTCCAGTCGGGGATCCGGCCCGACGCCGTGCTGGATTCCATCGCCGCGCTGCCCCGCTGGTGGCGGGAGGCGGTCGCTTGAATAGGCTGGTGCACCCCACCGCCGTGGTGGATCCGCAGGCCGAGATCGGCCCGGGCACGCGCATCGGTCCCTACTGCATCATCGAAGGGCCGGTGCACATCGGGCCGGACAACGAGGTCCTGGCGCACAGTGTCATCCTGGGGCGGGTGCGCATCGGCACGCGGAACCGGATCGGACCGCATGCCTGCATCGGAACACCGCCCCAGAGCATCGGCCGTTTCCCGGAGGACACGGGCGTGGAGATCGGCGATCGCAACGTGATCCGGGAGTTTGCCACCGTCCATCGTGCCCTGGACCCGGCACGACCCACCCGCATCGGCAACGACAACTTCGTCATGTCGGGCGGGCACGTGGCCCACGACTGCGTAGTGGGCAGCGGCTGCGTGCTCACCAACGGCGCCTTCGTCTCGGGCCATTGTGAGATCGGTGATCGGGTGAACATCTCCTCGCCGGTGGGCGTCCACCAGTTCGTGCGCATCGGCACGCTCGCCATCCTGAGCGCCGGGGCCCAGGTGGGCATGGACGTCCCGCCTTACATGCTGGTGGAAGGGCGCAATACGGTGCGCGGGCTCAACCTGGTGGGCATGAAGCGGGCCGGCATCGGCCCGGAGGCACGGCGCCAGATCAAGCACGTCTTTCGGGTCCTGTATCGTTCGGGTCTCACCCTGAGCCAGGCCTTGGAGCGGCTCGAGGCCGAGGATCTACGCCCCGAAGCGCGTCGGATCGTCGACTTCTGCCGTGCGCCGAGCCGGCGGGGGATCATGCGCGGCGACCGGGGAGGTGGCGGGGCGGACTGAGGCGAACGCGGCGCTCCCCCTCGAGCGGTGCTCGATGTGCGGACTTCCTGGTGCAGGCTGGGAGCGAGCGGACCTCAATAGGTCTCCAGCGTGTTGTCGGCACCCGTGTCCCGTGCGATGGTGATGCCCGAGCCTGCAGGCACACGCACCAGATTGTTGAAGCCGGTCAGTTCCAGCGTTTCCACCCGGGCGCGCTGCCCCACGGTGATGGTGTTGCGGTCGCCGCTGACGAGCAGCTTGCGGATGTCGTTGTCCTCGCCGATGGTGAGGACGTTGTCGGAGCCGGAGACGGTGAGGTCGTACCGGTCACGGCGGTCGATGGTCTGCGTGACTCCCGTGGCAGTGATAGTGAGCCGGGTGAGGTTTTCTCCGGTGTCGCCCCCGGTTCGCCCGCCGCCCAGCAGATCGCCGAGCAGGTCTCCAGAGCCGAAGAGGTCGCTTTTGTCCAGGGTGCCCTCGAAGATCTGGTCGGGATCCAGTTTCTGGCCCAGCAGCCCGTTGTCGAATGGGTTCTGGATCCCCTGGTCCTGGTCCGAGCAGGCGGCGAGCGCCAGGCACAGGGAGGCGGTGAGAAGCCGCGGCAGGTGAGCGCGCATGACCCGTCTCCGGAAGGATTACGGACGGCACAGTATATACCGGTGGTGCCCGTGCCACGGGTGGTATCGATCGCCCTTCGTCCGCCAGGTGTGCCCCGTGGTCAGCCGCACTTCGGGGGATGGGGGAAGAGCATCCGGCGTGACGCACGGCATGTGGGCCGTTCAGCGAATACCTGGCCTCCGGTTCTGCGGGTGGGTTCACATCCGGGGGGACGGCCGGTTGCCATAGGGCGTCGGGGCCTCGCCGCACAGGGCCGGATGTGACAGAGTAGGGCGCCCCTGAGGCGGAGGACTGGATCGGCGCGATGCAATCTGTGGGCTGGTACTGGAATCGACTGCGTCGCATGTCCGCGGGCGAGATCGGCCACCGCGTGCGGCAGCGGGCGCGCGCCGCTGCACAACGGGCCGGGTTGTTCTCTGCCACTCGGCCTCCGCCGGCGGATCTGGGTCGTCCGAGCCGGACATGGGTGCCACAGCCGCCGCGGCTCGACCCGGAGCCCTATGCGCGGGCGGCCGAGGAGATCGCCGGCGGGCGCATGTCCGTGTTCGCCCTGGAGGCGGCCGAGCTGGGCGATCCCCCGCGCTGGAACCGCGACCCCCTCACGGGGACCGAGGCGCCGCTGGACTTCGGGCCCCTCCTGGACTATCGCGACGAGCGCCTGGTGGGCAACATCAAGTATCTCTGGGAGCCCAACCGCCACCTGCAGCTCGTCACCCTGGTGCAGGCCTGGCGCCTGACGGGGGAGCGCCGATTCATCGATGCCTTTCGGCGTCACTTGGAGGCGTGGTTCGAACAGTGTCCATATCTGCGGGGGCCCAACTGGTCGTCCGCGTTGGAGGCGGGGATCCGGCTCATCAACTGGGCGCTGGCCTGGCAGTGGCTGGGTGGAGTCGACTCCGAGCTGTTCCGCGGCCCCGGTGGGGCCGGACTGCGCGCGCGCTGGTTGCAGTCCATCTATCAACACGCCCACTTCGTGGCGCAGCACTTCTCGGCGTACTCCTCGGCGAACAATCATCTGATCGGGGAGGCGGCGGGGCTGTTCGTCGCGGCACGGACCTGGCCCTTCTGGCCCGTCATGGAACGCTGGGGCGAGCGGGCGCACCGGATCCTGGAGCGCGAGGCGCTGCTGCAGAATGCGCCCGATGGCGTCAACCGAGAACAGGCGATCTCGTATCAGCAGTTCGTATTCGACTTCTTGCTGCTGGCCTGGCTCGCGGGACGGGAGACGGGGATGCCGTTCAGCGAGCCCTATGGGCGGCGTCTGGAGGCCATGCTGGAGTTCGTGGCCTCGGTCATGGACGTGGCCGGCCACGTACCCATGATCGGGGATGCGGACGACGGATACGCCGTGTGGCTCTCGCGAGAACCCGGGTTCTGCCCCTTCCGTTCCATTCTCGCCACCGGGGCGGTGCTGTTCGGCCGCTCGGAATTCGCCTTCAAGGCGGGCGGTGCGGACCACAAGACCTGCTGGTTGCTCGGCACCGAGGCCGAGGCACGGGTGGCGCAGCTACGCAAGATGTATCGGGGCGGGCTGCCGGTGCGCCAGGCGTTTCCCGAGGGCGGCTACTACATCCTGGGTCGCGGCTTCGAGACCGCGCAAGAGGTGCGCATGCTGGTGGATGCCGGGCCACTGGGATACCTGAGCATCGCGGCCCATGGGCATGCCGATGCGCTGGCCGTGGTGTTGTCGGTGGCCGGATGCGAGATCCTGGTGGATCCGGGCACCTATGTCTATCACACGCAGCGGCGCTGGCGGGATTGGTTCCGGAGCACGGCGGCCCACAATACGGTGTGCGTGGACGGTGCGGACCAGTCGCTCATCGGGGGCAGTTTCCTCTGGTTGCGTCACGCGCATGCCTGGTGCGAGTCCTGGGAGCCGGGAGCGGCCGAGCAGTCGTTTCTCGGCTGTCACGACGGCTACCGACGCCTGCCGGGAACTGTGATGCACTGCCGTGCGGTACGGTTCAACGCAGGCGACAATACGTTCCACATCGAAGACCGGCTGCAGGCGTCGGGCAGTCATTCCATCGAGCGCAACTGGCATTTCGCCGAGTCCTGCCAGGTGGCCCTGGAACCAGAGGGGCGGATCCGGGTGCGCAACGGTCACGTGCAGGTGCATCTCGTCCCCGGGGAGCCGGTGGAGGCGGGGATGCTGCGCGCCTCGGAAGATCCACCGGGTGGTTGGATCTCGCGGCGCTTCGACGTGCGCACGCCCGCGACCACCGTCTCGTGGCGCTCGGACATCCAGGGGGATACCGTGTTGCGCACACGCATCGAGATCCGCTTGTGAGCGATCCACCGATGCGCGCGTTCCAGTGGCAGTCCACCGCAGCCGGGGTACATGCACACGGCGGAGCCGTGCCGAGGTGTCCCGCCACGCGGTTGCTCGGCGGCGCAGCCGACTGATTTCGTGTTTCACGGGCCGGCCAGAACGCGCCGGCCATGGGTATGGAACAGCAAAGGGCAAACATGAAAGTCAGCATCTTTGGTCTGGGGTACGTAGGGGCGGTCTCGGCGGCGTGTCTGGCCCGCGACGGCCACGAGGTGGTGGGCGTGGATCCCAATCGCGCCAAGACGGATCTCATCAACGCGGGCAAGGCCCCCATCATCGAAAAGGATCTGGGCACCTTGATCGACAACGGCGTGGCCGAGGGCCGGCTGCGGGCCACCGATGATGCCCGCCAGGCCGTCTCGGACACCGAGATCTCGCTGGTGTGCGTGGGCACGCCCAGCAACTGGAACGGGAGCCTGGACCTGCGCTACGTGCGCAAAGTCTGCGAGGAGATCGGCGAGGCGCTGCGCCACAAGGACGCCTTCCACACCGTGGTGCTGCGTTCCACCATGCTGCCGGGATCCATGCGCGATGTGGTGATCCCGACGCTGGAGACCAGTTCGGGCAAGCGCGCGGGGGAAGACTTCGGCGTTTGCAACAACCCGGAGTTCCTGCGCGAAGGCACGGCGGTGTACGACTACTACCATCCGCCCAAGACCGTGATCGGGGAGACCGACGCGGTGGCCGGTGACCGGCTGGCCGAACTCTATGCGGGCATCGACGCCCCGCTGATCCGCACCAGCGTCGAGACGGCCGAGATGGTCAAGTACGTGGACAACGTGTGGCACGCGCTCAAGGTGGGCTTCGCCAACGAGGTGGGCAACGTCTGCAAGCGCCTGGGCCTGGATGGCCACGAGGTCATGGACATCTTTTGCAAGGACACCAAGCTCAACCTCTCGCCCTACTACCTGAAGCCCGGTTTTGCCTTCGGCGGTTCCTGCCTGCCCAAGGACGTGCGTGCCTTCACCTACAAGGCCCGCAGCATGGACCTGGAGCTGCCCATCCTCAACGCGATCCTGCCCAGCAACGAACATCAGGTGCGGCATGGCCTGCGCATGGTGATGGAGAAACCCGGACGCCGTGTGGCCATCTTGGGCATGAGCTTCAAGGCCGGCACCGACGATCTGCGCGAGAGCCCCATGGTGGAGCTGATCGAGCGGCTGCTCGGCAAGGGCTACGAGCTGAAGATCTACGACCGCAACGTGAGCCTTGCCGCGCTCACCGGGGCCAACAAGGATTTCATCCTCAACAAGATCCCGCACATCTCGCGGCTCATGGTCGATACCATGGACGAGGCCCTGCGCGATGCCGAGATCGTGGTGGTGGGCAATGGGGACGCGGAATTCCGTGGCGTGTTCTCCGCCTTGCGCGAGCATCAGGCGGTGGTGGATCTGGTGCGCATCGACCCACGACGCCGGAGCGACGACCAATATGACGGCATCTGCTGGTAGACCGCGCCGCGTCCTCATCATCGTCGAGAATCTCCCGGTCCCGTTCGACCGGCGGGTGTGGCAGGAAGCCACCACACTGCGCGATGCCGGCTACGAGGTCTCGGTGATCTGCCCCAAGATGCGCGGTTACACCCGTTCGCGCGAGGACATCGACGGGATCCACGTGTACCGCCACCCGCTGCCGGTGGAGGGGGCCGGTGCCCTCGGTTACGCCGTCGAATATGCCACGGCCCTGTTCTGGGAGTTCGTGCTGGCCTGGCGCGTGTTGTTCAACCACGGGTTCGACGCCATCCACGCCTGCAATCCCCCCGACAACATCTTCCTGGTCGGAGGGTTTTTCAAGCTGTTCGGCAAGCGTTTCCTGTTCGACCATCACGACATCAACCCGGAGCTCTACGAGGCCAAGTTCGGCCGCCGCGACCTGTTCTATCGGCTC
>JALVEU010000395.1 GCA_027030565.1 Gammaproteobacteria bacterium
GATGGTCGGCGTGACCTCCAGGCTGAGCACGGCCTTCTTGAACTGGACGGCGGTCGCCCCGCTGGAGGTGGCCTGCTGATAGGGGATCTCGGTGCCCCGCTCGATGCGGGCCTGGGTCTGGTTGGAGGTGATCACGCGGGGCGTGGAGATCACCTCGATGCGGTCCTCGGCCTGTGCTGCGGCCAGCTCCAGTTCCAGCATGTAGCCCAGGGGCAGTTTGGCCAGCGCCAGACCGATGGATCCCGCCGGGTTCGCGATGGGCAGGTTTACGTTGAGCCCCTCGTCGCCCGGCACGACACCGGCAATGGCGCTGCGCGTACCGGCGAGACTTCCGGAGAGCGCGGTGTTGGTGGAGTCGCCCACGATGCCGCCGCCACTCTCAGTGAAGCCGAAACGCACCCCCAACTCGCGGGAGAACTTGTCCTCGGCGGTGACGATGCGCGACTCGATGAGCACCTGCCGCACCGGGACGTCCAGGCGTTTGACGAGCTGGCGGATCTGTTCGAGTTTCTCGGCCGTGTCCTGGACCAGGAGCGTGTTGGTGCGGGCATCGATGCTCACCCGGCCGCGGGAGCTCATGAGGGAATTCTCCGGCGACTTGAGCAGGGCGGCCAGGTCCTGGGCGCGGGCGTAGTTCACCTGGATGAACTCGGTGCGCAGCGGCGCCAGCTCTTCCACCTGCTTCTGGGCCTCCAGTTCGAGCTTTTCGCGAGCCGCGAGCTCTTGGGCGGGTGCCACCAGCAATACGTTGCCCTGCTTGCGCATGGCCAGCCCCTTGGTCTTGAGGATGATGTCCAGGGCCTGGTCCCAGGGCACGTTCTTCAGGCGCAGGGTGAGGCGGCCGCTGACCGAGTCACTGACCACCAGGTTGAGGTTGGTGAAGTCGGCGATGAGTTGCAGCACCGCGCGTACGTCGATGTCCTGGAAATTGAGAGACAGACGCTCACCCTTGAACTCCTTGCGCCGACGGGCCTCGCGCTCGGCCTTGGGGACCTGCTGCACCTCCACGGTGAAGACGTTGTCGGTCTGGTAGGCGAGGTGCTCCCACTCGATCTTGGGGTTGGGGACGATGACGATGCGCGTACCATGCGGCTCGCGGTAGGCCTCCACGTACTGCACGGGGGTTGCGAAGTCGATGACGTCCATGCGCCGTTGCAGCGCCGGGGGCAGAGTGGCCCCGGGGAGATCGAGGATGATCTTCCCGCCCTGGGTCTCCAGATTCACGGGCATGGAAGTCGAGGACAGCGTGATCACCACGCGGCCTTCACCGTTGGGGCCACGCCGGAAGTCGATGTCCCGAACCGACGGCGCGGCAGCAGGGGTGGGGGCGGCGGGCCCCAGTTGCGGGGTCTCCAGTTTCACGGGCTGCACACCGGTTGCGCCGCCGTTCCCGATGGTCACGAACAGTTTGTTGCCTTGGACGCGCATCTCGTAGCCCATCAGCGCGTCGAGATTGATCACCACGCGGGTGCGATCCTTGGTCTCGGCTGCGCTGACACTGCGCACGGCACCCAGGCGCACCGGAACGCTGCGCTGCTTCATCCCGTTGCGCGTACCGGGCAGGTCCAGGGCGATACGTGCGGGGTTGTCGATGGTGAACGAGGTGGGCTTGGGCGGTGGTGCCGAGAAGTCCAGTTCCAGCCGGACGCGGTTACCCGGCAGGTGCGAGGCCTCGATCTTCTCGAGCACCACGGACGCCGCTGGCGCCGGGTGGAAGGCGCCCATGAGCCATACGCCGATCACCAGGGCCAGGAAGCCGCAGATCCGCCCCCTGCGATGGCCCGGCCCCTTCGATCCCTGTGGGCGGGTTGCGTGGGTCGGTGACGTGCCGTGGCGGGTGTCGACTGCCGTGGTCATGGCATAGCCCCTCTTGGAATGGGAGGTTGTCGTTCGAGTTTTCTGCGCGTCCGGCTTGTCCTGCCGGTTCATTCACTCAGCGCGATCTTTTGCTTGCGTTCCTTCCAGCCGCCGAATCCGTCCGGTACGATCTCGGTGAGATCCGTCTCGGTCTCCGTGATGCGGTCGATGCGACCGTAATTCTGGCCCATGTAGTTGCCTACGGTCACGTATTCCACGGTACCGTCCGGCGTCTGGATCAGTGCGAAGATCCTGCCGCCCTTCTCGATGGTGCCCACCATCTTGAGGCTCTCCAGCGGAAAGGACTCGAGGAACTCACGCGGACGGTTCGGGTCGGGCGAAACGCTCGAACCGGCAACGTGCGTAGGCGGCTCTTGGGTGTTCTCGAGTACGGCGGGATCGAACGGATCCCGCCGGTCGCCGGCCACGTAGGTGAACCGACGGTACGGCTTGGGTTCCGGATAGGGCTCGATCTCGCCGGGCTTGCGTGCCTTGACCTCGGCCACGTACTGTTCCAGGTCGCTCATGTCTTCCGAACAGGCCGTGAGGCCCAAGACGACGGCCGCGATCATGCCCCGGAAGAGTAGCGTGCGACGGGGTGTAGGGATGGCTGTTACGCTCATGGGCCGCTATTCCCCCTCCTCGAGGTAGCGGTAGGTCTTGGCCGTCGCCGAGAATACCAGCTCCCCGTTGCCCGTCGGTGCGAGGCTGATGTTGTGGAGTGTCACGATACGGGGCAGAGCGGCCAGCCCGCTGACGAAGTTGGCGATCTGGTGATAGTTGCCACGCAGCCGCAGCTCGATGGGCTTCTCCGCATAGAAGTCGCGCTTGACCTCGGGGCCGGGCTTGAACAGCTCGATCTTGAGTCCGGCGGCCAGTCCGGTCTGGGAGATGTCGAGGATCAGGCCGGGGATCTCCGTCTTGCTCGGAAGCTGCTGCAGCAGGGCACCGAAGGTGCGGCGCATCTCCTCGAGCTGGGCCTTGTAGCGCTCGAGATTGGCCGCCTTCTTCTGTTTGTTCTCGAATACCTGCCGCAGCTCCTGCTCCTTGGCCTTGGCGCTGGCCAGTTCCTCGAGCTGGGGCTTGATCCCGTACCAATAGCCGGCGAACGCGATGGCGGCGCAGACGACCAGGATCACCGCGGCGCGCACCGGAGCCGGTGCCGTGCCGATGTTGTTGAGGTCGATGTTGCGGAGTTCTTCTAGGTTCATTGCGCCCTCGGTCTAGTCCGCGCTCGCCAGCTGGTCCCGATCCTGGTGCTGCTTGTTCTCGGGGGTGGTGATCTTCGCCGTGAGGCGGAACTCGCTCACCCGCATGCCGCCCTGGGTCTTGCGCTCGATCACCCCGAGCGCCGGCTTGTCCAGCCATCCCGAGCGCTCGATGTTGCGCAGGTAGGCCGAGACGCGGGCGTTGGACTCGGCGCGCCCGGTGATGGCCAGGGTGTCGCCCTTCTGGCGCACCGAGGTGAGATAGGTGCCGTCGGGCAACGTGTTGATCAGCTCGTCGAAGACGTGCACGATGACCGGACGCTTCTTCTGCAGGTCCTCGATGACCCGCATGCGTTCGAGCAGGGCCTTTTTGGTGGCCTCCAGGGACCGGATCTCCTTGATGCGTGCGTCGAGGATGCGGATCTCGTTCTTCAGGAAGGCGTTGCGGCGTTCCTGATACTGGATCCGGCCGTCGATGTGGATGTAGACCAGGCCCACCAAAATGGCCGTGACCACGGCGGAGAATCCCAGCAGCACGAGAAAATCGCGCTGCTGCTCTTTGCGTCGGGCCTCACGCCAGGGTAGGAGGTTGATCCTGGCCATTATTCGAAACCTCGCAGCGCCAGCCCGCAGGCGATGAGCAGGGAGGGAGCGTCCGCGGCGACGTGGTCCTTGTTCAGGCGCGAAGCCACACTCATGTGGGTGAAAGGATTCACGATGCTGGTGGCGATACGCAGCCGGGACTCGACCAGCTCGTCCAGGCCGGGAATCGCCGCGCACCCCCCGGCAAGGGCGATGTGGTCCACGTTATCCGGGTTGTTGGCCGAGTAGAATTGCAAGAAACGGTTGATCTGCTGCACCACCGTCTCCATGAAGGGCTGCAGGACGTCGGTGATGTAGTTGTCGGGCAGCCCGCCCTCCTTCTTCGCCAGCCCCGCCTCCTGATAGGAAAGGCCATACCGACGCATGATCTCTTCAGTGAGCTGCCGACCGCCGAAGGGCTGTTCGCGCGTGAAGACGATGTGCCCGTCACGCAGGACCAGCAGGCTGGTCATGGTGGCACCGATGTCGAACAGGGCGATGGTGCCGGAGACCCCCTGTGCGTCTTCCACGGAATGGAGGTAGGCGTTCTCGGTGGCGAAGGGCTCCACGTCCACGATGGTGGCGGTGAGCCCTGCCACCTCGGCGGCGTCCGTGCGCAGCTGAACGTACTCGCTGCGGGCGGCGGCGATGAGTACGTCGACGGTCTCGGGATTCTCGGGCGTGGGGCCAATGACTTCGAAGTCGAGGTTCACCTCCTCCAGCGCATAAGGGATGTATTGGTCTGCCTCGAGCTGGATCTGTCCCTCCAGCTCGCGCTCGCTGAGCGAGGCCGGCATGGTGATCACCTTGGTGATGACCGCCGAGCCCGGTACGGCCAGGGCGCATTCCTTGGCCTTGCTGCCCGCCTGGCGCACGGCCCTGCGGATGGTCTCTCCGACCGCCTGGACGTCGGTGATCTGCTTCTCGCTCACCGCGTTCTCCGGCAGCGGCACCACCGCGTGGTGTTCCACACGATATCCGGCCCCGGTGCGGCTCAATTCGAGCACCTTCACGGAGGTCGAGCTGATGTCGATGCCGATCAGCGGCCGTTTTTTGCGTTTGAACAACAAGGAAGCCTCGACGCTTGGTTGTTATGATCCGGCAGTGCTTAAATTTATGGATGTAACCGATTGGAAATAATCGTTTATATATCGGTCAATCCCACCGCAGTATAGTTGTGGTTTATCCGCAACACAAACCGGCTGTATTATTGTAGGTCCTATGTACTTCCTCCTGAAGCTGCTGAAGGCCGCCTTCGTCGCGTTTTTGAGCCTTTCCGTCCTAGGTGCCGTCGCCTTCCTTGGACTGTATCTCTACCTGGCCCCCGGCCTGCCGCGAGCGGAGCGCCTGCGCGACGTGGAGCTGCAGGTGCCCCTGCGCATCTATGCCTCCGACGGGCGGCTCATCGCAGAGTATGGAGAGAAACGCCGCAAGCCCCTGCGGTACGATCAGATCCCGGAGCGGCTCAAACAGGCCTTCCTCGCCGCAGAGGACGACCGTTTCTTCCACCACCCGGGCGTAGACTACCAGGGTCTGCTGCGGGCCGCCGTCCACTTGGCTCTGACCGGTGAGAAGCAGCAGGGCGGCTCCACCATCACCATGCAGCTGGCCCGGAATTTCTTCTTGAGCAGCGAGCGTACGTATGAGCGCAAACTGCGCGAGATCTTCCTGGCGCTCAAGATCGAGCACGCGCTGAGCAAGCCGCAGATCCTGGAGCTCTACCTGAACAAGATCTACCTGGGCCAACGGGCATATGGGGTGGGGGCGGCCGCGGAAGTCTACTACGGCAAGTCGCCCGGAGAGCTGACGCTGGCCCAGATCGCCATGATCGCCGGGCTGCCCAAGGCGCCCTCGGCCTACAACCCCATCTCCAATCCGCAGCGGGCCTTGCAGCGCCGCGGATACGTGCTGCGCCGGATGCGCGATCTCGGCTACATCACCGAGGCGGAATTCGTCCAGGCCGATCAGGCGCCGATCACGGCGACCCTGCACCGCGCCCGGGTGGAGGTGGCGGCCCCATACCTGGCCGAGGCCGTGCGCGTCGACATGGTCTCGCGCTTCGGCAGCGAAGCGTACTCGGCGGGATACGAGGTGTATACCACGCTGGATCCGGACCTGCAGGCGGCCGGACGCGCGGCATTGCGCAAGGCCTTGCTGGATTACGACCGTCGGCACGGGTGGCGGGGCCCGGCCGGCCATGTGGACCTGGCGGGCAGCACGGACGAGGCGTTGTCGGCCCTCCTGGCACAGCGTCCCTCTGTGGGCGGCCTGCACCCGGCAGTGGTCAAGACCGTCGAGAAACGCTCGGCGACGGTGCTCGTCAAAGGGGTGGGTGCCGCACGGATCCCCTGGCAGGGTCTCGCCTGGGCGCGGCCCTACATCGACGAGGACCATCGGGGGCCGAAGCCCCGCAAAGCGGGCGACGTGCTCTCGCCCGGGGACCTGATCTACGTGCAGCGACGCAGGGCCGTGGCCCCCAAGGGGAAGAAACAGGCCTCGGACCAGCGTCCGGCGGCCTACTGGGCGTTGGTGCAGGTGCCCGCCGTGCAAGGGGCCCTGATTTCGGTCGATCCATCCACGGGAGCAGTGGTCGCCTTGGTCGGAGGGTTCGATTTCCGGCTGAGCAAATTCAACCGGGCGCTTCAGGCGCTGCGTCAGCCGGGTTCCAACTTCAAGCCCTTCGTCTATTCGGCGGCATTGGCCAAGGGCTTCACGCCCGCCAGCATCATCAACGACGCACCCATCGTGTTCCAGGACGCCTCGCTGGGCGAGGCATGGCGCCCGCAGAACTACAGCGGCAAGTTCTACGGTCCCACACGCCTGCGCGTGGGGCTGATGAAATCCCGCAACCTGGTCTCCATCCGCTTGCTGGAGCGGATCGGAGTGGACTACACGCTTGAGTATGTGAAGCGTTTCGGCTTCGACACCCGCCGCTTCCCACACAACCTCTCGCTGGCCTTGGGCACCGGCGAGGTGACCCCTGTGGAGCTCATCGGTGGTTTCGCCGTGTTTGCCAACGGCGGGTATCGCGTGCCGCCGTTCTGGATTCAGCGCATCGAGCGACGCGGGCGGGTGGTGGAGACGCACGAGGCGCTGCCGGCCTGCGATCCGAGGCAGGCGCAGCCTGCGAGCCCGGACTGCGCACCACGGGCGATCACGCCCCAGAATGCCTATCAGATGGTGAGCATGATGCAGGACGTCATCCGCCACGGGACGGGGCGTAAGGCACGCGTGCTCAAGCGGGCCGACCTGGCCGGTAAGACCGGCACCACCAACGAGCAGCGTGATGCGTGGTTCAGCGGCTTCAACGCCGACCTGGTGGCCACGGTCTGGGTGGGATTCGACGATCACAGTCGGCTCGGCAAACGGGAGACGGGGGCGGGGGCGGCGCTGCCCATGTGGATCGAGTACATGCGCCGGGCACTGAACGGCAAACCCGAACACACATTGCCACGTCCGCCCGGGCTGACCACCGTGCGCATCGACCCGCACACGGGTCTGCTCGCCACACCCGATCAGGAGGATGCGATCTTCGAGACCTTCCGCGTACAGTACGTACCCACGGTCTATAGTACGGACGAGGCCTGGTCGATCAGCGAACCGGGTGTGGCGGGCGCCGTGGGTGCGGCAGGTGCCGGCCTGGAGTCCGGCGAACAGCTCTTCTGAGCGGCCCTGCCGGGAGGGCCGTGCTGCTTCGGGGAACCTGAGATGAGCGAGTCCTGGGATCGGCGTGCACGTCTGCGGGTGGCCGATGCGGCGGCGCGCCTCATGGTCGAGGAGGGCATCCGCGACTATCAGCACGCCAAGCGCAAGGCGGTGGAACGGCTCGGCCTGAACGCGCGCTCCAGCCTCCCCACCAACGTGGAGATCCATGAGGCCATCCGCAGGTATCGCGAGGCCTTCTTCACGGAGGCCGACTATGCCCACGAGGCGCTTCTATGGCGCACGGCACTGGCGGCGATGCGCCTACTGGAGCCTTTTCAGCCCCGGCTGACCGGTGCGGTGCTCGAGGGGACGGCGGGGCGCCATAGCCCGGTCGTGCTGCACGTGTTCGCGGAGACCCCGGAGGAGGTGCTCTGGCACTTGATGGAACGGGGCGTCCAGTATCGTGAGCTTGAGCGCAGACTGCGCCTGCGTGGTGAACTGCGCGCCTTTCCCGGCGTGCGCTTTTTTGGCGGTGAGATCGAGGTGGAAGTCCTGGTGTTCCCCGGCATCGGCTTGCGCGAGGCACCGGCCAGCCAGACCGACGGCAGGCCCATGCGCCGTGCCGGGTTGCCGGAGGTGCTGGCGCGCGTTCGTGATCTGGAGGGGGTGGCCCGGGTCAGTCCGCCTGGTGGTAGGGGCGGCTGAGCTCGTGAACTGCATCCACGAGCACCCGCACGTGCTCCGGATCGATGGACTGGTGGATGCCGTGGCCCAGGTTGAACACGTGCCCGGTACCCGGTCCATACTGGGCGAGGAGTTCGTCCACCTCTGCGCGGATGCGCTCGGGCGCGGCATAGAGCACGGCCGGGTCCATGTTGCCCTGCAGAGCGACGCGGTCTCCGACCCGGCGGCGTGCCTCCCTCAGGTCCACGGTCCAGTCCAGGCCCACTGCGGCACAGCCGGTATCTGCGATGGCCTCCAGCCAGCTGCCTCCCCCCTTGGTGAACAGGATGACCGGGGTCTGTGCCGTCTCCGGTGAGGCGGCCAGTTCGCGCACGATCCGCGCCATGGGTTCCAGTGAGAACCTGCGGTAGGCACGTGGTGTGAGCACGCCGCCCCAGGTGTCGAAGATCATGACCGCCTGGGCGCCTGCACGGATCTGGCCCGCCAGGTAACGCGATACGCTCTCGGCCAGCACGTCCACCAGACGCTCCACCAGCTCGGGTGCGTCGTACATCATGGCCTTGATGCGGGAGAACTCCCGGCTTCCGCCCCCCTCGACCATGTAGGTGGCCAGGGTCCAGGGGCTGCCGGAGAAGCCGATCAGCGGGACCCGGCCGGCCAGGGCAGCACGGATGACGCGCACCGCCTCCAGCACGTAGCCGAGTTCCGTCTCCACGTCCGGCGGAGTCAGGGCCTGGATGTCGGCGGCCGTGCGTACCGGGCGTTCGAAATAAGGCCCTTCGCCCGCAGCAAAACGCAGCCCCAGTCCCATGGCGTCCGGTATGGTGAGGATGTCCGAAAACAGAATGGCCGCGTCCAGGTCGAACCGCTCTAGGGGCTGAAGGGTGACTTCGCAGGCCAGGTCGGGATTCTTGCACAGGGAGAGAAAGTCGCCGGCGCGTTGACGGGTGTCCCGATATTCCGGGAGGTAGCGCCCGGCCTGACGCATGATCCAGATGGGGGTCATGTCCACGGGCTCCCGACGCAGCGCCCGCAGAAAGCGGTCGTTGCGCAGCGCCTCGCTCATATCCCGAGGAAGCCGAGGATGCCCTCGGCGGCCTGGCGGCCTTCGTAGACGGCCGTTACCACCAAGTCGGAGCCGCGCACCATGTCGCCCCCGGCGAACACCTTGGAGTTGGTGGTCTGATAGGGGTGTTCACCGTCCGGCCGGGCCAGCACGCGTCCGCGGGCGTCCACCTGGATGCCGAATTCCTCGAGCCATGGTGCCGGGCTCGGCCGGAAACCGAAGGCGACGATGACCCGGTCGGCTGGAAGGATCTCCTCCGAGCCGGGCACGGGCACGGGCCGCCTCCGGCCCCGCTCGTCGGGTTCACCCAGACGCGTGGTCACCATGCGCACGCCTTCCACCCGGCGCTCGCCCACGATCTCCACGGGCTGGCGGTTGAAGAGGAACTGCACACCCTCTTCCCTGGCATTGAGCACCTCACGTCGCGACCCCGGCATGTTGTCCTCGTCGCGCCGGTAGGCGCAGGTGACCGAGGCCGCCCCCTGGCGGATTGCCGTGCGGTTACAGTCCATGGCGGTATCCCCGCCGCCGAGGACTACGACGTGCTGGCCGCGCATGTCGATGTATTCGCGCGGATCGGCGAGCAGCCCCAACTCGCGCCGTACGTTGGAGACCAGATAGGGCAGTGCTTCGTAGACACCGGGCAGGTCTTCGCCGGGAAAGCCCCCCTTCATGTAGGTGTAGGTCCCCATGCCCAGGAACACCGCATCGTACTCCTCCAGCAGCTGACCGAACGGTAGATCGCGTCCCACCTCGACCTGCAGACGAAACTCCACACCGGCCGCCTCCAGGAGCCGGCGCCGGCGGCGCACCACGTCCTTCTCCAGCTTGAACGGCGGGATGCCGAAGGTGAGCAGGCCGCCGATCTCCTCATAACGGTCGAAGACCACCGCCTGGACCCCGTTGCGGCTCAGCACGTCGGCGCAGGCCAGCCCTGCAGGCCCTGCCCCCACGATGGCCACGCGCCTGTCGGTCGGGGTCACATCCGAGAGGTCGGGGCGCCAGCCGGCCTTGATCGCCTCGTCGGTGATGTAGCGCTCGATGGCGCCGATGGTCACCGCACCGAACCCGTCATTGAGGGTACAGGCCCCTTCGCAGAGGCGGTCCTGCGGACAGACCCGACCGCAGATCTCGGGCAGCGAGTTGGTCCGGTGCGACATCTCGGCGGCTTCGAACAGATTGCCCTCGGCGACCAGCTGCAGCCAGTTGGGGATGTAGTTGTGGACCGGACACTTCCACTCGCAGTATGGATTGCCGCAATGCAGGCAGCGGGCCGCTTGCTGGGCGGCCGACTGGGCGTCGAAGCTGCCGTAGATCTCGCCGAACTCCCGGATCCGCGTCCGGGCGGGTTTCTTGGGCGGATCCTGGCGGGGGACGTCGAGGAACTGGAAGGGATTGGTCTTTCCCATGGTGGCGGGCGGTCAGGCCGACAACCGCTCCCGCACGCGCCTGCTCACCGCAGACATGTCGGCGCGGCCCTGCAGCCGGGGCTTGAGCCAGCCCATGACGCGGCCCATCTCGCGCATGCTCGCGGCGCCGGTCTCGGCGACGGCCTGTTCGATCAGCGCCTCGATCTCCGCCTCGCTCAGCGGCTGGGGCAGAAATTCCTGGATGACGGCGAGCTCTGCACGCTCCTTGTCGGCCAGGTCGGTGCGACCGGCCTGTGTGTACTGCTCGATGGACTCACGGCGCTGCTTGGCCATGCGATCGAGCACCGCCACCACCTCGGTGTCGTCCAGCGTCTCGCGCTGGTCGATCTGCGCCTGTTTGACAGCGGCGACCATCAGACGCAGGGCCGAGAGACGCGGCTTGTCGCCGGCCTTGAGGGCGGCCTTCATCTCGTCCTGGATGCGCTCGAGGAGCCCGGGCATGGGAAGGCGACGGGAGGTATGTCAGTACAGGCGCGTGCGGCGGGCCTGTTCCTTGGACAAGCGCTTGAGATGCCGCTTGATGGCGGCGGCGCGCTTGCGTTTCCGCTCTTCGGTGGGCTTTTCGTAGTATTCTCGCCGCCGTACCTCGGTGAGTACGCCGGCTTTCTCGCAGGCGCGGCGAAAACGTCGCAGCGCGATGTCGAAGGGTTCGTTGTCTTTGACGCGGATGCTCGGCATGGATTCGGTTCGTCCGGTGTTCGTTCTGGGGAAACAACCAATTGTAGGGCGAAAAGCCCGCGAATTATACCGATGGCCAAGGCGAACGCAACGCACGCCCCGGTGTTGGGCATCGAGACCTCCTGCGACGAGACGGGTGTCGCCGTCTACGACCAGGCACGGGGGCTCATGGCGCACGCCCTGCACTCACAGGTGGACCTGCACGCGGTCTATGGGGGCGTGGTGCCGGAGCTGGCCTCTCGAGATCACGTCCGGCGCTTGTTGCTGCTGGTCGAGCGCGTGCTGGAACAGGCGGGACTGCAACAGGGCGATCTGGCGGGAATCGCCTATACGGCGGGTCCCGGTCTGGTGGGCGCCCTGCTGGTGGGTGCCTCGGTGGCCCGGGCGCTGGCCTGGGGGCTGGGGATTCCCTGTCTGGGTGTCCATCACATGGAGGCGCATCTGCTGGCGCCCATGCTGGAGCCTCAGCCTCCTGCCCCGCCGTTCGTGGCCCTGCTGGTATCCGGGGGGCACACGATGCTGGTTCACGTGCGCGGGATCGGCGAGTACGAAGTCCTCGGTGAGACGCTCGACGACGCCCTCGGTGAGGCCTTCGACAAGACGGCCAAGATTCTTGGTCTGGGCTACCCGGGCGGCCCGGCCCTGTCGGCTCTGGCCGAGGGTGGCGACCCGCGACGATTTCGGTTTCCCCGCCCCATGACGGACCGGCCGGGACTGGAATTCAGCTTCAGCGGCATCAAGACCTTCGCGCTCAACACGTTCCGCGAAGCGGGTCCGGAAGCAGCGGCCGACGTCGCCCGCGCCTTCGAGGAGGCGGTGGTGGATACATTAGTTATAAAGAGCCGGCGGGCGCTACAGCGGACGGGCGCCCGCCGGCTGGTGGTGGCCGGTGGTGTGAGCGCCAACCGTCGGCTGCGCGCTGCGCTCACGGAGCTCGGCGGCGCCCTCGGCGTCGGTGTGTACTTTCCGCGTCCGGAGTTCTGCACCGACAATGGGGCGATGGTCGCGCTGACTGGTGCCCTCCGCCTGCGTGCCGGCGAGCAGGCGCGAGACCTGCGTATCGTGGTGCGGCCGCGCTGGCCCCTGTCCGAACTCCGGCCCCCAGGGGGCCGCGGAGTGCGCGCGGACCGGCGCGCCCCGCTCCCGCGTCCGGCGTGATGCCGGAGCTGGTCAGGGCTCAGATGCGGGATTCGGTTCCGGTGAGCAGATTGCGGATATTGCTGTGATGACGGACGATGACCAGCACGGCGATCACCGTCGAGAAACCCGTGAGCACCCTGGAGTCTGTGATCAGATAGGCATAGAAAGGAGTCAGGGCCATCGCGGTCAGTGCCGAGAGCGAGGAGATGCGGAACAGCGCGGCCATGGCCAGCCAGGTGGCCGACCATGCCAGGCCCAGCCACGGGTTGATGGCCAGGAAGGCCCCAAGGGCGGTGGCCACGCCCTTGCCGCCACGAAAGCCGAAGAAGACCGGATAAAGATGTCCCAGCACGGCCGCCAAGGCCACGGCCCCGAGGGTCCAGTCCGAGACCTGGAGCAGATGGGCGAGGCCCACCGGCACCAACCCCTTGAGGGAGTCGCCGAGCAAGGTGAGTGCCGCCGCTTTCTTGCCACCCAGACGCAGCACGTTCGTCGCTCCGGGGTTCCGGGAGCCGTGCTGCCTTGGATCGGGGAGACCCATGAGGCGGCACACGACGATCGCCGAGGAGACCGAACCGGCGAGATAGCCGAATAGGACCAGTGCCCAGGGTAACAGCCTCATCCGGTTCGAGGTCGCGGGATCACGTGATGATGGATGATACTCGAGGTCGAAGAGCGATGGCAGAGCGCGACGGCAGCGCGAGCGACACCCGCCCGCCGGGGTCTGGCAGACCCGAACTGGAGCGGGTGCGCCGGGCCTTCGGGCGTGCCGCAGCAGGCTACGACGCGGCCGCAGTCTTGCAGCGCGAGGTGGGCCGTCGGCTGCTCGATCGGCTCGCCTACATCCGGCTGCGTCCTCGTCGCGTCCTCGATGCCGGCTGCGGTACCGGCGCCGAGTCGGTGCAATTGCTGGCCCGGTATGGCGGCTGTGAAGTGATCGCCCTGGATCTGGCGCAGCCCATGGCACGGAGGGCGGCGCGCCGTCGGTACCGCTGGCGCCGACCGCGGGCCCTGTGCGGGGACATCCACCGCTTGCCGCTGGCCGATGCCACCGTGGACTTGGTGTTCTCCAATCTGGCGCTGCAGTGGAGCAGTGCGCCGGATGCGGTGCTGGGAGAGTTTCTGCGGGTGCTGCGCCCCGGGGGACTGGCCCTGTTCTCCACCTTCGGTCCCGACACGCTCGGCGAGCTGCGTGCGGCCTGGTCGGCCGCCGACCCGGCCCATACCCACGTCAACGATTTCATGGACCTGCACGATCTGGGCGACCTCATGATGGCCCGTGGGTTCGCCGACCCGGTGACCGACGCCGAGCGCATCGTCCTGACCTATACGGAACTGAGCGGTCTGATGCGTGACCTCAAGGCCATCGGCGCACAGAATCACACCTTGGGCCGGCCGCGGACGCTCATGGGCAAGGGGCGTTTCCATCGGTTCAGGCAGGCCTATGAGCGATACCGGCGGGCGGACGGCCGGCTTCCGGCGACCTTCGAGGTGGTCTATGGGCTGGGTTGGAAGGCCGAGCAACGGCTCCATGTGCGGGTGGTGGGTCGATCGGCTTCCTGACCGGAGCACCCCAGGGTGCGTTTCTGGTGCATTAGAAATTTATTATTTGATATGAGTCAATACCGCCTTTAGAATTGCCGGCCGCTGTGTGAATTCCGGAAGGCGTGATGCCCGTCGCTGTGACGTACGGTCCAGACGGGGATCGTGGTGAACCCCAAGTGCAGATCGTTGTCCGCCCCAACCAGTCCCTGTCCTGGAACGGCAATAAGCTGTTCTTCTGGGGGATTACTGCGGTGTCGGCCCTGGTGGTGGGGCCGCTGACCTACATGGGATTCTGGCCGGTGCTGCCGTTTGCCGGGCTCGAGTTGGCGGTGCTGGGCTGGGCTCTCTATCACTGTGCACGCCGTGGGCAATGGCGCGAGGTGATTGTGGTCGACGGTGACCGCGTGGAGGTCACGGCGGGCCGCGCCGAGCCTGCGCGGCAATGGAGCGCGCACCGGCTGTGGACGCAGGTGGTGCTCGAACCACCGCGGTTCCGCGGACACCCGGCCCGGCTGTTGTTGCGTTCGGCCGGGCGAAGCGTGGAGCTTGGTGCGTTTCTGACCGACGAGGAACGCGTGCAACTGGCCGGTCTGCTGCGCGAGGTCCTGCCGACACCGCGCGCGGCCTCATAGTCACGAAATCACGAACCGGTTTTTCCGACACATTCGATCACACTGGAGCAGAGGAGGGGTAGATGGCTCGAACAGCGATCGCAGCGGCGCGGGGCGCCATGGGAGGGCTCGCGGTCTGGGCCCTGGCCGGCGCCGCCCAGGCAGTGCCGCCCTACAACATGCCTGCAGGGGTCACCGAGATCAGTCAGGAGGTCTACCGCCTGCACATGGTGATCTTCTGGATCTGCGTGGCCATTGGGGTGGTGGTCTTCGGCGCGATGTTCTATTCCATCCTGAACCATCGCAAGTCCAAGGGGCACCAGCCGGCGCAGTTCCACGAGAGCACCACCGTGGAGATCGTGTGGACCGTGATCCCCTTCGCGATCCTGATCTTCATGGCCGTGCCGGCGGCCAAGACCCTCATCCAGATGTACGACAGCTCCGAGGCGGACATGACCGTGAAGATCACGGGCTATCAGTGGAAGTGGAAGTACGACTACGTGGACGAGGGAATCAGTTTCTACAGCAACCTGGCCACCCCCGCCGATCAGATCTATGCCGGCGCCAAGAAGGACGACAACTACCTCCTGGAGGTGGACAACGAGCTGGTGGTGCCGGTAGGCAAGCGGATCCGTTTCCTCATCACGGCCGACGACGTAATCCACGCCTGGTGGGTCCCGGACCTGGCCGTCAAGAAGGACGCCATCCCGGGCTTCATCAACGACTTCTGGACCAAGATCGACAAACCGGGGATCTATCGCGGCCAGTGCGCCGAACTCTGCGGCCGCTATCACGGCTTCATGCCCGTGGTGGTGCGTGCGGTGGAGCCGGCCGAGTACGAGAAGTGGGTGGCCGAGCGCAAGGCCCAGGCCGTGGCCCGTACGGACGAGACGGGTCCTGAAGCCGGCTGAGTATCGAACCGCTGCATCGAGCGTTTCCGTTCATCGTTTCCGGGGAAGGAGTGACACATGAGCAGTGCAACCGCACACGAAGCACACCACGAGGAACATCCCAGCGGCATCATGCGCTGGATCACCACCACCAACCACAAGGACATCGGCACCCTGTACCTGTGGTTCGCCTTCATCATGTTGTTCATCGGCGGTGCCATGGCCCTGGTGATCCGCGCGGAGCTGTTCCAGCCAGGGCTCCAGTTCGTGGATCCGCAGTTTTTCAACTCCATGACCACGATGCATGCCCTGATCATGATCTTCGGGGCCGTCATGCCGGCCTTCACGGGGCTGGCCAATTGGCTGATCCCCATGATGATCGGGGCCCCGGACATGGCGCTGCCGCGTATGAACAACTGGAGCTTCTGGATCCTGCCATTCGCCTTCGCGATCCTGCTTTCCACGCTGTTCATGGAAGGCGGTGCTCCGGCCGGCGGCTGGACCCTGTATCCGCCCCTGACCCTGCAGACGGGTCATGCGCTGCCGTTCATGATCCTCTCCATCCACATGATGGGGTTGTCCTCCATCATGGGCGCCATCAATATCGTGGCCACGATCCTGAACATGCGGGCTCCCGGCATGACGCTCATGAAGATGCCCCTGTTCGTGTGGACCTGGCTGATCACCGGGTACTTGCTGATCGCCGTGATGCCCGTGCTGGCCGGTGCGGTGACCATGCTGCTCACCGACAAGTTCTTCGGCACCAGCTTCTTCAACGCGGCCGGCGGCGGCGATCCAGTGATGTTCCAGCATATCTTCTGGTTCTTCGGTCATCCCGAGGTCTACATCCTCATCCTGCCCTCGTTCGGGGTGATCTCGAGCATCGTGCCGACCTTCGCGCGCAAGCCGCTGTTCGGCTACAGCTCCATGGTGTATGCCACGGCCTCCATCGCCTTCCTGTCCTTCATCGTCTGGGCGCACCACATGTTCACGGTGGGCATGCCGCTGTCGGGTGAGCTGTTCTTCATGTTCGCCACCATGCTCATCGCGGTGCCCACCGGGGTGAAGGTGTTCAACTGGGTTGCGACCATGTGGAAGGGGGCGCTGACGTTCGAGACCCCCATGCTCTTCGCCCTCGGCTTCATCATCATGTTCACCATCGGTGGATTCTCCGGCCTGATGCTGGCCATCGCACCGGCCGACTTCCAGTACCACGACAGCTACTTCGTGGTGGCACATTTCCACTACGTACTGGTGCCGGGTTCGGTGTTCGCCATCATCGCCGCGGTCTACTACTGGCTGCCCAAGTGGACGGGGCACATGTACAACGAGCGGCTGGGCAAGATCCATTTCTGGCTCTCGACCATCTTCGTGAACCTGACCTTCTTCCCGATGCACTTCGTCGGACTGGCCGGCATGCCGCGCCGCATCCCCGATTACGCGCTGCAGTTCGCCGACTACAACGCGCTGTCGAGCATCGGCGCCTTCGGGTTCGGGTTCTCCCAGCTCCTGTTCCTGTACATCGTGCTGCAGACCGTGCGAGGCGGCGCCAAGGCCGGTGACAGGGTCTGGGAGGGTGCCGACGGGCTCGAGTGGACCCTGCCTTCTCCTCCCCCGTATCACAGCTTCACCACACCGCCGGCGGTGAGGTGAGCGGGTCGCGGGTCTCGTCGGGGGGCGGGGGCGTTACGCTCCGCCCCCGCGACGCTCGGCTGGCGGAGGCGGTAATGGACGTGGAAACGCGCAGGAGACGCAGAATCTGGTGGACCGCCGTCGTCCTGGGTCTGATCGCGGCGGGTTTCTATCTGGGCTTCTTCTACGTGATGTCCAAAGGCTGAACCATGGGCGATACCAGACGCAACCGGATGCATGCCCTGAGGCTGATGCTGGTGGTGCTGGCCATGTTCGGGTTCGGCTATGCGCTGGTGCCACTCTACAACGTGGTGTGCCAGCTCACGGGATTGAACGGCAAGACCACCCGGATCGGTGCGGACGAGGCCCAGGGTTATGCACCGGACACCAGCCGTTGGGTGACAGTGGAATTCCTCGGCAGCGTCAAGGCCGGGCTGCCGTGGGAATTCAGACCAGTGGTGTCGCGCATGCGGGTGCATCCGGGACAGCTGTACGACGCGCGGTTCGTCGCCACCAATCTCGATACGCAGGCGCTGGTGGGACAGGCGGTGCCCTCGGTGGCACCGGGCGAGGCGGCTCGCCATTTCCACAAAACGGAGTGCTTCTGCTTCACACAGCAGCGCTTCGAGCCCAAAGAGACGCGCGAGCTGCCGCTACGGTTCGTGATCGACCCGGAGCTCCCGAAACACGTCAAGACCGTGACGCTCTCCTATACCTTTTTCGATGTGACCTCGACCGCCAAGGCCGATACCGAAACCATCCAGAAGCAGAACTGAGGGACTGAAATGGCACAGGCACAAACCCAGGGGTACTACGTACCGCACGGCAGCCACTGGCCCATCGTCGGGTCGGTGGCCCTGTTCACGCTCATGATCGGATTCGCCAACCTGCTGAATGGGGCGTCCGTGGGCGCCACGCTCATGGCCCTGGGCGCGGCGTTGCTCATCGTTATGTTGTTCGGCTGGTTCGGGACGGTTATCCGGGAAAGCCTCTCCGGGATGTACAACGAGCAGGTGGACCGCTCCTTCCGGTGGGGCATGTTCTGGTTCATCTTCTCGGAGGTGATGTTCTTCGGGGCCTTCTTCGGGGCGCTGTTCTACGTGCGGTTTTTCGCGCTGCCCTGGCTGAGTGGGGAGGGCCACGGCATTCTCACCAACCACGAGCTGTGGCAGGGATGGCAGGCCATCTGGCCGGTGGCGGCCAACGGGCCGGAGGCCATCGGGGGCAAGTATGAGATCATCGACCCCTGGGGTGTGCCGGCGCTCAACACCTTGATCCTCTTGTCTTCGGGCGTGACGGTCACATGGGCCCACTGGGGCCTCAAGGAGGGCAAGCGCAGCCATCTCATCTGGGGTCTGGTGGCCACGGTGGCCCTGGGTGTGCTCTTCTTGATCCTGCAGCTCAAGGAGTACATGCACGGTATCCATGAGCTCAATCTGACCCTGAGCTCCGGCATCTACGGCTCCCTGTTCTATATGCTCACGGGCTTTCACGGCATGCACGTGACGCTGGGCGTGACCATGCTGACGGTGATTCTGATCCGCGCCATCAAGGGTCATTTCAGGCCGGACAACCATTTCGCATTCGAGGCGGTGGCTTGGTACTGGCACTTCGTAGACGTGGTCTGGTTGGGCTTGTTCATCTTCGTATACTGGCTCTAAGGCACCTGCCCGGGGCGGCCGGAGCGAGCAGCAGGGAGGCGCCCCGGGCAGGGGTTGCAATCGGCAGCAGGGACGCGGCAGGTTGCGTCGCCTCAGGGTGTGATGCCATGAGGCTGGATGAGTCCGGCGTAGTAACCCGCGAACAGGGTGGCAAAGGCCAGCAATGAGAGGGCGATGCGCCAGGTCAGAGCCTTGACGGTGCGCCTCCCTTCCCCGTGATCCTGCAGGAGGAAGACCAGGCCGGAGCCCAGGCTCACGACGATGGCGAGCAGCAGCAGTACGACGATGACTTTGACGATCACGAACATTCTCCGGTGCAAAAGCATCAGTATATGGCATGGATGGCCTGCGGTCGCCGGATGCAGGGGGCAGTGGCGGTGAGCGAGTCCTGCATCGCTGAGGAACGTGGGCGGCGGCCGCACCTGCTTCCCATGGCGGCAGCCGGCGTTCTCGTCGTGCTGTTCGTCTCTCTGGGGGTCTGGCAGTTGCACCGCGCCCAGGAGAAACAGGCCTATCTAGCGGAGATGGCTGCGCGGGAGCACGAGGCGCCGGTGCCGTTGCCTGTTGGGCTGCACGACCCGGAGGACTGGCGTTATCGTCGTGTGCTGGCCGAGGGCCGCTATGATCCGTCCATGCAGTTCCTGCTGGACAACCAGGTGTTGGACGGGCGGGTGGGGTACCGCGTGCTCACGCCCCTGCGGATCGAGGGCAGACCCGAGGCCGTGCTGGTGGATCGGGGCTGGGTCCCGGCAGCCGCCGACCGCCGTGAGCTCCCCG
>JALVEU010000396.1 GCA_027030565.1 Gammaproteobacteria bacterium
GAAACGCATGCGGTGCTTCATGGTGAACTCTCCTGAGCGTGACACTTACACAAGGTCCTGGTTCTGCAAGGGCTGCAACGGCACGCCGGCCCTTGGTCAGCACTCCTTTTCGCCGAGTATACAGGCGCTTTGGGGGATTTCCGGGCGCCGCATCACAGCCCCGCGGCACGGCGGGCCGCCTTCAGTGTGTTGACCATGAGCATGGCCACCGTCATGGGCCCCACCCCGCCCGGCACCGGGGTGATGGCGGCGGCCCGTCGGCGCACCGCCTCGAAGTCCACGTCACCCACCAGTCGATGGCCGCGGGGCGCCTGGGCGTCGGCCACCCGGTTGATCCCCACGTCGACGACCACCGCGCCCGAGCGCACCATGTCCGCGCCGATCAGGTGCGGGCGCCCCACCGCCGCCACCAGGATGTCGGCCCGGCGCGTGTGTTCGGCGAGATCCCGAGTCCCGCTGTGGCACACGGTGACCGTCGCATCGGCCGTGGGAGACTTCTGCACCAGGAGGTTCATCAGGGGCTTGCCCACGATGTTGCTGCGGCCCACGATCACCACGTGGCGGCCACGGGTCTCGAAGCCGCTGCGATGGATCAGCTCCAGGATCCCGGCCGGCGTGCACGAGACGAAGGTCTCCAGTCCGGCCACCAGGCGGCCCAGGTTGACGGGATGAAATCCGTCCACGTCCTTAGCCGGGTCGATGGCCTCGATCACCGCCTGGGTGTCGACGCCCCGCGGCAGGGGGAGCTGGACGAGGATACCGTGGACGCCCGGATCCTCGTTGAGTTCACGCACCAGCTCCAGGAGGGCCTCGCCGGGCGTGGACGCCGGGAGCTGGTGGTGGACCGATTCGATGCCCACCTGCTCGCAGGTGCGGCGCTTGTTGCCCACATACGCACGGGAGGCGGGATCCTCGCCCACCAGGACCGTAGCGAGCCGTGGAACCAGGCCAGCCGCACGCAGCTCGAACACGCCCTTGCGGACCTCCTCCAGCACCTGCGCGGCAATGGCCCTGCCATCGATGATCCGAGCGGTCATGATGTCCCCCTCAGTACTCGCTCCAGCCGCGCCGCCTGCGCCAGGGGATGCGCGGAATGATCAACCCGAACAACAGGCTCACCAGGGCCACGCCCGCACCGACCAGGAACCACTTGCGTTCGGCCTCCGTGCGCAGCGCGCGCACCTGACTCTCCAACTGCCCCAGCCGCTCCCCGGTCTCGGCCAGACGTGCCTTGAGCGCCCGGTTCTCCTCGCTCAGGCGCAGGGGCTCGGCCGCCTGCTGGCGCAGCGTCTGCAACTCACTCTGCAGCCGCCGGTTCTCCTGTTCGAGCGCGGCGTTGCGCTCCTCGAGCCGCGCCCGCAGACCCTGGAGCGTGGCCGTCTGGCTGCGCAGGGTCGCCAGCTCGTCCTCCAGGCCCGCAAGCCGTTCCTGCACGGCGGCTAGGCGCTCCCGAGCCACCGGCTCCTTGCTCAGGTAGCGTTCCAGGATCCAGCCCTTGGTACCGTCCTGCGTGCGCACCCGCGCATATCCCTTGGAGACGGACAGCACCTCCACCGGGGTGCCGCTCTTGAGCATGCGGATGATCTTGTACTTGGTCCCCTTGCCCACGCGCAGGGGGATGCGCGCCTCGTCGGTGACGTAGCGCTGCTCACCGGCCCAAGCCGCCGGCCCCACCCCGAGCCCCAGGAGGAGGAGCGACACGCAGAGCAACGCCCCCCAGCGTCTGTGTCCCGCGCGGCCCGGCCCGATGCCCAAGCTGCGGCGGACGGGGTGCCACATGATCGCCGAGGCGCTCAATGGACCGGGAGCCGGGCGCGCAATGCGTCGCGGTCGTACCACCAACGCCCGTCCACGATCACGTCGACGATGCGCCGGAGCCGCTCGAACAGCACGTCGGGGTTGTTGAGCTCCAGCATCTCCACCCAGATGTCGATCTGCTCCGGGTCCTCGATGCCCCGGTGGCGCTTGGCCACGTCGGCCACCCGCTGTCCGGTGAGAAACACCAGGTCCTCGCGTGCCTGCCCCTTTCCGCGCAAGTCGGCGATGTAGTGGGCCGCCACCGCAGCCACGGCGCCGCCGTCGGAATGGTCCGGGGTCTCGTCCACCACGTGATGGAGCATGCGCACCGTGAGTTCCGGCGGGATGGGATAGGTCACCGCCAGCCACAGGCCGTTGCCCAGCGCCACCAGCGAGTCCGGCTGGTCGCTCTCGTAGAGGATGTCGGCGGCCTCCACCGCCTCGGCCCACTGCTCTTCGGCCACGAACACATCGAAGGCCCGCCGTGCCGTCTCCCAGGCCTCGTCGCGTCGGCCCAGGCCCAACAGAGCGGCGGCGATCTCCAGCTCCACGCGGGCCCGATCCAGCGCTCCGGCACTGGCCGGCAGCTCCTGGAGATGACGGCGGTGCTCGATGAGCGCGCTCTCCAGTCGTGCACGCTCCTCCTGAGGATCCGCAGTGCGAACGCCCGGCACGGGCTCGGTCTGCTTTCCAGTGCGATCCATGGATCTCAATGACCTCCGATACGTTGCGTTTCCGTGGGCCCCGCGGGCCCGGCGCACAGATCGTCGAAACGGGCCAGCACCCGGCGGGCATTGTCCCGCCTGGGCTCGGCTGGCTCCAGTCCCGCCACCAGGAACCGGGCCTGATCGCGCACCTGCCGGCGTTGGGCGTCGTCGAACAGCGCAAAGGCCGCCGCGGCCTCCTCCGGCGGCTCGGTCAGGAGGGTCGCCACCAGCTCGTCGGCCTCGACGACGGGGTCCTCGCGGGTCAGGTCGGCCACCAGAGGGACGTCCTGGAGGCGAAAGTGTTCTTCACGCGCACGCGCCTCTTCGTCCAGCTCCGCCAGGGCCAGCGGGTCGTTCCCCGCCGCCCGTCTCTGCACCCGGTCGATGGCCTCGACCAGGCGGCGCAGGGCCGCCTTCATCTCCGGCGCCCCGCCGGGCACCCCCGAGCACCCAGCGTAGCAGAGATCGATGCGCAGCTTCAGCCGGAACAAGACCTCCATGTCTGCACGCCGCTCCAAACCGGCGGCCGCGTCCAGGATGTCGCGAAACTCCTTCTCCACGGCCCGCGCCACCTCCAGGTCCTGGAGCCGGGCATGTTTGACGTCGGCCGCCGTGACATTCCGGCGGGCCGGCGGAAACAACGGATTCCCCGCCCGGCGCTGGAGCTGGCGTTCATGGGCACCGGGTTGTGCACTGAAGCGTGGCTCAGTCATGGCCTCGCATGGCCCCGCAGGCGATTTGCCAAGCCGCATGACGTTCTGATTGAATAGCTCGATTCCACCGCCCGAAGCCCGTCATGTCCGAGCGTCCCAGTTCATTCGACAAAGAAGACCTCCTGCGTTGCAGCCGCGGGGAGATGTTCGGCCCCGGCAACGCCCAGCTGCCGGCGCCGAACATGCTCATGTTCGACCGCATCACCCACATCTCGGAAACGGGCGGGGCGTACGGCAAGGGCGAGATTATCGCAGAACTCGACATCCACCCGGACCTCTGGTTCTTCGAGTGCCACTTCCCCGGCGATCCCGTGATGCCCGGGTGCCTGGGCCTGGACGCCATGTGGCAGCTGGTGGGCTTCTTTCCCGCCTGGCTGGGGCACAAGGGCCGCGGCCGGGCGCTGGGTGTGAACACGGTGAAGTTCACCGGACAGGTGCTGCCCACGGCCGACAAGGTGGTGTATCACATCGACATGAAGCGGGTCATGGCCCGCGGACTGGTGATGAGCATCGCCGACGGCCGCATGTCCGTGGACGACCGGGAGATCTACATGGCCAAGGACCTGCGGGTGGGCCTGTTCCTGTCCACGGACAATTTCTGAGACCGCCACGACGTTCGAGCTCAGGGCAGGATCTCGATGGGGGTGTTCACGGGCACCAGGGCCCAGATCTCGTCCATCGCCTCGTTGCTCACCGCGATGCAGCCGTTGGTCCAGTCCCGGCCCTTTTTCCAATAGATCAGCCGGCCCACGCCCTCCGGCAGTCCGTGGATCATGATGTCGCCCCCCGGCGAGACCCCGGCCTCACGGGCCCGGCGGCGGTCCTCGGCATTGGGGTAGGAGATGTGGATCGCCTTGTGATAGCGGCTGTCCGGATGCTTCCAGTCCAGCACATAGCGGCCTTCCGGGGTACGCCCGTCGCCTTCGCGCTCCTTGGGTCCCAGGGGGTGGGGGCCGAGGGAGATCGGGTAGCGGCGGACCACCCGCTCACCCGACAGCAGCAGCATCTCCCTTGCGGCCTTGTGCACCACGACCCGGTCCACGTGCACCCCGTCCACGGGGTCCGCACCCCATGCCGGATGCAGGAGGAACAGCAGGGCCAGGGCCCAGACCCGCATCAGTCCAGGACCACCTCCTTGAACAGCGGCTCCTGCTTGCGTGCACTCCTGCTCCCGGAGCCTTCGGCCGTCGCCTCGCGCACGCAGCGGCGCAGCGCCGTGGCCAGCATTCCCGCCCGCGCATAACGCAGCTGCGGTTCCTTGGCCAGCGCCTTGTCGATGATGGTGCTCAGACATGCGGGCAGGTCGGGGCGAAAATCGCGCACATCGGGGTGCGGCTCGTTGGCGATCCGGTACATCAGCGTGGAGATGGATTCGCCCGAGAAGGGCAGTCGTCCGGTCAGGAGCTGGAACAGTGTAACACCCAGCGAGAAGACGTCGGAGCGGCCGTCTACGCGGCGCCCGGCGAGCTGCTCCGGCGACATGAAGGCCGGTGTCCCGAGGATGACGCCCGAGCGCGTCTTGCTGGTATCGGTCAGGCAGGCCACCCCGAAGTCGGTCACCGTCGCCTGGCGCTTGTCGGTGTCGTAGATGATGTTGGCAGGCTTCACGTCGCGGTGGACGACGTTGTGGCGGTGGGCGTAGTCCAGGGCCGCGGCCACCTGGATCCCGATGCGCAGCACTTCGGGCACGGGGAGCAAGGTCTCCGGCTTGGTGTAGCGGGAGACGGACTCGCCCGGCAGATAGTCCATGGCGATATAGGCCAGGCCCTGCTCTTCGCCCACGTCGTAGATGGTGACGATGTTGGGGTGGTTCAGCTTGCCGGCCATAGACGCCTCGCGGAAGAAGCGCTCGCGCACGTCGGTGAGCACCTCGTCGTCGAACTCGTCCGACAGGGCCATGGTCTTGATGGCCACCCGGCGGTTGAGTTTGGGATCGTGACCCAGATAGACCACGCCCATCTCGCCCTTGCCCAGGACACGGTCGACCTGATAGCGGCCGAGCATGGGCTTCTGGAGCCCCTCAGCCACCGCCAGGGGGTCATCGGCGGCACGGCCCCCCGTGCCGGGCAGGGTCAGGGCATTGACCTGGCGCTCGTTGCGCAGCGCACGTTCGCGGGCGTCCTTGAACTCCGGCGCGTGACCGGCGATGAACTCGAAGGTCTCCATGGCACGCGCGTGCAGGCGCTTGCGTTCGAAATCCAGACCCAGGTGATAGAGCTGGTCCAACAGTGCGGCGTCCACCCGGCAGCGGCGCAACAGATCCAGCGCATCGTCCAGCCTGCCCTGGGCCTGATACGATTTGGCCAGCTGCCGGCGCGTGGCGTCCAGACGCAGACGGTACTCGTGCAGCGCGCCGCTGAACCTGCGGTCCAGAGCCCACCACAGCAACCCGGCCACGATCATCAGCCCCGGCCAGGCCAGGGGCACCCAGACCGATCGCGACAGCAGGGCCAGGGCCTCGATGTTGAGGAACAGGCCGGCGATGACCAGACCGGCGAGGACCCCCGGTACGAGCTTGAGATGCGGCAGCCCCCAGATCACGAACACCGCTGCCAGCAGCCAGCCCGCGCCCGCCGCAACCCGGCTCCACCAGGGTGTGGCCACCGTCTCGCCGCCCAGCACGCTGGCCACCAGATTGGCCGAGACCTCCACGGGCTTCATCCAGGCGCCGATCGGCGTGAGTACGGGGGCCTGGGAGGTACCCGCCCCCAGGCCCACCAGCACCACTTTGCCGGAGAGCGTACCGGCCGCCACCCGCCCTTCGAGTACGTCCAGGAACGAGACGCGTCGGAAGGCCGGGCTGCCGTCAGCCGCGCGCCGGTAGAAGGGCCGCGCCCGATAGGCGCCGTCGGTCGCCACCTGCAGATCCCCCAGCTGCAGGCCGCCCGCCCCACCCAGGCGAACGCCGCTGTCGTCCAGCCCGTTGGCCAGAGCGGCGATCTGGAGCTCGAAGGTCGGAAGCAGGTGTGACCCTGCACGCAGCACCAGGGGCAATGCGAAACGTGCATCGCCCGGCGGCCGATCGGCATCGCCGGGCCCGAGTCCCACCGCTGCTGCGGCCGTCAGGCGCCCAGGC
>JALVEU010000397.1 GCA_027030565.1 Gammaproteobacteria bacterium
GGTCCACCTCCGCCGTGCGGAGTAGCGAAGGTCTTGTGCAGATTCATGTGCATCACATCGAAGCCCATGTCACCGGGGCGCACCCGCCCCAGGATCGCGTTGAGATTGGCCCCGTCGTAGTACAGCAGTCCCCCGGCCTCATGGACGACTGCGGCGATCTCGGTGATACGGCGCTCGAAGACACCAAGCGTGGAGGGGTTGGTGAGCATGAGTCCAGCGGTGTGCGGCCCCACGGCCTGGCGCAACGCCGCCAAGTCCACGTCGCCTTCGGAATCCGTGGGAATCTCGCGCACCCGATAACCGCACATGACCGCCGTGGCGGGGTTGGTCCCGTGGGCGGCATCCGGCACCAGCACTTCGGTGCGATCCAGGTCCCCCCGAGCGCGGTGATAGGCGCGGATCATGGCCACGCCGGCGTACTCACCCTGGGCGCCCGCGGCCGGTGCCAGCGAGACCCGCGCCATGCCCGCGATGGCCGCCAGCATTTCCTGCAATTCCCACAGGCAGGCCAACACGCCCTGGCCCACTGTGTCGGGGGCCAGCGGATGGCGCTCGAGGAAGCCCGGCAGCATCGCTGCGGCATTGGCGCCCCGCGGGTTGTACTTCATGGTGCAGGAGCCGAGCGGATAAAAGTGCGTGTCGATGGAAAAGTTCCGTTGCGACAGACGGGTGTAGTGGCGCACCACCTGCAGCTCCGACACCTCGGGCAGCCGCGGACGTTCGCGACGCCGAAATGCCTCGGGGATGGCCCGTGGCTCACCCGGATCGGCCGGCCACTGGGCCCGCGCCCCGCGCCCGGGCCGGGAATGTTCGAAGATCAGCATCAAGGTCCCCCGCCGGTGTCGCCCGTTTCCGTGGGCGCACAGTCTAGCGCAGCCGCGAATCTTCGCCACATTCCGCACAGCCCATGCGGAATCGTCCACCGGCAAGGCATGGGGGAGATCGGAGGCCATGAGCACACGCCCCGAGGCGAACCATCAGCTCGTGTTGGCGCGGTTGCGGATGAGGTCTTCGACCACGGAGGGGTCGGCCAAGGTGCTCGTATCGCCCAGGTCGTCCACCTCCCCTGCGGCGATCTTGCGCAGGATGCGACGCATGATCTTGCCGGAACGGGTCTTGGGCAGCCCCGGTGCCCATTGAATAAAATCGATGGTGGCGATGGGGCCGATCTCGCGTCGCACCAGCTGCACCAATTCCTGCTTGAGCTCGTCGGTCCCCTCCACCCCGGCCATCAGCGTGACATAGGCATAGATGCCCTGCCCCTTGATCTCGTGAGGGAAACCCACCACGGCAGCCTCGGCCACTTTCTCATGCAGCACCAGGGCCGACTCGATCTCGGCCGTGCCCAGCCGGTGGCCGGAGACGTTCAGGACGTCGTCCACCCGTCCGGTGATCCAGTAGTAGCCGTCGGCGTCGCGGCGCGCGCCATCGCCGGTGAAGTAGTAGCCGGGGTACTGGGAGAAGTACGTCTCGGCGAAGCGCTTGTGGTCCCCGAACACGGTACGCATCTGCCCAGGCCAGGGGAACTTGATGGCCAGGCTGCCGGCGCCGGGGCCCTCGATTTCCTTGCCGTCCTGATCGAGCAGCACCGGCTGCACGCCGAAGAAGGGCCGCGTGGCCGACCCGGGTTTGAGGGGGGTGGCACCGGGCAGCGGTGTAATCATGTGTCCACCGGTCTCGGTCTGCCACCAGGTGTCGACGATGGGGCAACGCCCCTCGCCCACCACGTGGTAATACCACTCCCAGGCCTCCGGATTGATGGGCTCGCCCACGGTGCCCAGGAGCTTGAGACTCTTGCGTGAGGTCTTCTTCACCGGCTCGTCACCGGCCCGCATCAAGGCGCGGATGGCGGTGGGGGCCGTGTAGAACTGGTTGACCCGGTGCTTGTCGACCACCTGCCAGAACCGCGAGGCATCGGGGTGGTTGGGCACCCCTTCGAACATGAGGCTGATGGCGCCGTTGGCCAGCGGCCCGTAGACGATGTAGGTGTGGCCGGTGATCCAGCCCACGTCGGCCGTGCACCAGAAGATGTCACCGTCGTGATAATCGAAGGTGTACTTGTGGGTGATGGCTGCATACACCATGTAGCCGCCCGTGGTGTGCAGCACACCCTTGGGTTTGCCGGTGGAGCCCGAGGTGTAGAGCATGAACAAGGGGTCCTCGGCCTCCACGGGCTCCGGCTCACATTCCACGGGTGCATCGGCCATGGCCTCGTGGTACCAGACGTCGCGCCCGTCATGCCAGGCGATCTCCCCGCCCGTCCGCCGCACCACGATCACCGTGTGCACGTCCGGGCACTGAGCCACGGCCTCGTCGGCATTGGCCTTGAGCGGCACGTGCCGGCCCCCGCGCACGCCCTCGTCGGCCGTGATCACCACGTGGCTGTCGGCGTCGAGGATCCGATCGCGCAGCGCATCGGGCGAGAACCCCCCGAAGACCACCGAATGGATGGCACCGAGGCGCGCGCAGGCGAGCATCGCCACCGCCGCCTCCGGGATCATGGGCATATAGATGGAGACACGGTCCCCCTTCTTGACGCCGCGGGACTTGAGCACGTTGGCGAAACGGCAAACCTCGGCATGCAGCTCTCGATAGGTGATGTGCTTGTCCTGGGCCGGATCGTCCCCTTCCCAGATGATGGCTGGCTGATCACCCCGCGTATCCAGGTGGCGGTCGAGGCAGTTGTAACAAGCGTTGAGTCGCCCCCCGTCGAACCACCGGATGTGCAAGTCATCGGTGGAGAAGCTCCAGTCGAGGACTTGCTCCCAGGGCTTGAACCAGGTAATGAAGGCCGCGGCCTGCTCGGCCCAGAAGCCCTCGGGATCCTCCACGGAACGCCGGTACAGCGTGCTGTATTTTTCGGCATCGATGTGGGCCATGGCCGCGAACTCCGGGGGCACCGGATAGACTTTTTCTTCTGCCATCGTGCGGTCGCTCCTTGGTAGCAGATTCGTTTTCAGGGGGCGAAGGGCATTATCCCTCGGTGGCGGGTATGGTCCGTAATGCAGGCACGATCCAGATCAACGCCACCTCGTCCGAGGGTGCAACACGCGCTTTGACCACCAGCAGCCCGTGCCCCGTAGACCAACGCAACACTCCGGCCTCGCGCGACGGCTCGCCCAGGGCACGGTGCAGCTGCCGTAGCAGCGCGTCATGATAACGCCGTCGATAGATCAGTTTCAGGGCGCTCAGCCGCCCGTCGCGGAAATAGAATGCCAAGCTGTGCGCAGGGATCCCGTTGAACACGCCGATCTGTGCAACGCAGCGCCGCTGGCCGAAGGGGCCGGCCCGTGTCGCACAGGTCCATTGAACGTGGTTATACAAGGCCAGCAGCTCGGCCTCTCCATAGGGAGCCAACCGGGTGAGATCGAGGGCCACCTCGGGCCGGCCCCACAGTCTGAGCATCACCGCGTCCGTGCGTCGCCGCCCGTCCTCGGTAAGCAGCAACCACCAGGCCGGGCCGACGACCATGGCAACCGCCAACAAACTCACATAAACCCTGCGCAGGCTCATGGCACAGCGGAGCGACCCCACGTCAGCGCCGGCTCAGAAACCACTTGAGCGGCCTCGGTGGCCTGGGTGCGATGTCGGCCACGAGCGCCAGGAAAAGCTCCGCGGTGGCCAAGGCGTCGTAGAGGGCATCGTGGGCCTTGTAGGCCGGAAGCCCGAAACGCCGCCCCAGGGCGAACAGGCGCAGGTCACCACTCTGGAGCGTATGATTGCGCCGCTCGAGCACGCGCCGAGCGAGGACCAGGGTGTCGATGGTAGGCGCCAAGAAAGGCCCTCCCAGGTCCCGCCGACAGGCGGCGTCGAGGAAGCGCTGCTCGAGTCGCGCATGATGCGCGACCATCACGCGGCCGGCCAAGGTCTGCAGGAGTTGGGGAAGAATCGACTCCAAAGGCGCCCCCCTCGCCGCGCGATCGTCGGTGATCTCGTGGAGCACGGCGGCCGCCTCCGGAATGGGACCATCCACACGCAGGATGTGATGCTGCGCCGAGGCGAGCACCACCCGCAGCCCGCGGATCAGCACCCACCCCATGCTTAGGATGCGGTCCCGGCCCGGGTCCAGCCCCGTGGTCTCCAGATCCAGCACCACCAGCTCCACTTCTGCGAGATCGCGGTTCCGCGACGGAAACGGGACGGCGAGATAGTCGTGAAGCGGTCCCGGTGCCGTATCCGCCAGAGCCCGCGCACGGCGGCGCTCGAGGCTCACAAAAGGCCCGAACATCAGCTCAGCGAATGCACTTGATAACGTCGCGCCAGGGTCTCCTGGATGGTCTGGATCACCGCAAAGGCGTCCTTCAGGTGGCGGCGCTCGAGCCCCGAGAGCTCGGCAGGCGGGACGTAGTTGTCCGGCGGCTCGCCGCGGCGGATCTGGGCGGCCTGGTGACGCAACCGAACGCTGCTGATGAACTCGAAGGCGTCCGCGAGATTCTCGGCCATCTCCCGGCTGAGCGCTCCTGCCTCTCCTGCTGCGTGCAACCTTTCCACGGTGCTCACTTGGGGAAGGCCGTGCGCCAGGGCGTAGACACGCGCCATGTCCACGATGGGCACCGTGCCCCGGTGCTTGAGGTCCAAGGTATCGTCATGCTTGCCATCATGGATGAGCACGAAGCTGCGGAAAAACCCCAGCGGCGGACGATGTGTGAGCGCATTGGCCACCATGTGGGCGAGGAAGATGCTGTTGTGCCGGCTGCGCTCCAGCACCTCCGCCTGTAGCGTTTCGAACAGGGAGAACCGCCCCCGGATCGGGCGCAGGTCGAAGAAAATGCAACTCAGCATGAGCGCCTTGGGTTCCGGCGTCTCGATCCAGCGCCGGAAATACCCTCGCCACACGTGCAGTGGCTGACGCCACTGCGTGTTGGTGGCCATGGCGTCCCCGGGGCAATATGGGAAGCCGCAGGCATCCAGGCCGTCGCTCACTTCTCGGGCCAGCGCCTCGAAATAAGCCCCGTGGGCTCGAGGCTCGTAGTCGTCCGAAAGGATGAGGGCGTTGTCCTGATCCGAATGTACGCTCTGCTCACGCCGCGACTGCGAACCACCCACCACCCACACATAGGGCACCGGCGGCGGCCCGATGCGCGCCTCGGCCAGTACCAGGAGCCGGTCGGTCAGCGCGTCGGTGATGCAGCTCACCACTTCACCTACCTGCCGTGCCGAGGCAGAGGCCGCGACCAGCTGGGCCTGGAGGTGCGGCAATCGCCGGCAGGCCCGAACCAACTCGTCGACCTCCCGGGCCCTGGCGATGTCCCGGATCAGATAGGCTGGATGGGCATTCTGCAGCCGCGCCACATCGGAAGTGCTGAACATGCCCAGCACTTCACTCCCAGACGCCACGGGCAGATGGTGCACCTGGAGTCGGGTCATGAGGGTGAGGGCCTCCATGAGCGTGGCATCCGGGGAAGCGGTGTGCGGTTCGGGTGTCATGATCTCACGCACCGGCTGTTCCACGGAACGTCCAACCGCCACACAGCGACGACGCAGATCGCTGTCGGTGACGATTCCGGCCAGTGCCCCGTCTTCGGTCACCAGGACCGAGGACACGCCGGCGTCGGTCATGCGCTTTGCGGCCTGCCGGATGCTCTCTTGCGTGGAGACCATCACAGGAGGCCCGTGCAGGAGGTCGCGCAGCGTGGTCCAGGGATAAGGGAACGCGCCTTCGGCGTCCTGCACCAAGTCCAATGCATCCTTGAGCCGTTGGCGCAGGTCTGCGGAGAAGTGTCGGTCGAAGGGTTCGCTCATTTCCCGGAGCCGGTGGATCCGGGCACAGGGGATCTCGTAGAGCAGGGTGTCCTCCACGGCCTCGCCACGGATCTCCGAGTCCATGCTCGGTTTCGCACATTGGTCCGCGGCTGCGTCACCCTCGCCCAGCTTCTCGCGCAGGCGACCCGAGCGGTCATGGAGGGCAACGGCACCCTTGCGTACCACGAACAGGCGCGGCTGCTCACCGTCTGGAGGAAAAGGGTCGCCCCGCCGTAGATAACGGATCTCGATCCACTGCGGGAGCTGATCGAGGACTGCTTCTGGCAAGAGATGAAAAGGCGGATGTCCGGCGAGAAAGTCCCGGATCTCGCGAAGCTCTACGTGCATGGCCGACGACCACACGTGAGGGTCGGGACACAAAGGTACATCAGGGGTTCCATGGAACAAGCAGGCACCAGGGCTGCGGCGTAGCCCTGGAGGCGCAGCCGATGGGCCGGTCCGGTCGCCCGGCGGCGAATGCCCGCCGCCGGGCTGGCTCGGGATTGTTCGCCC
>JALVEU010000398.1 GCA_027030565.1 Gammaproteobacteria bacterium
CGCATCTGGCGGCACACTGGTCGTCTGCCACCCGGGCCGTGCTGGTGGCAAGTCCCGGCAACCCCACCGGGACGCTGATCTCGGCCGCAGAGCTGCAGGCCTTGAGCCGGTATACGGCGGAACGGGGGGCTGCGCTCATCGTGGACGAGATCTATCGGGGGCTCGTCTACGAGCAGGCGCCACCCAGCGCGGCGGGTCTGGCGGACCACGTGTTCGTGCTCAACAGCTTCTCGAAGTATTTCGGCATGACCGGCTGGCGTCTGGGCTGGGTCGTGGCGCCGGCGTCCCATGTGCGGGCCTTGGACAAGCTGGCGCAGAACCTGTTTTTGGCCGCACCCACGCCGGCCCAGCACGCGGCGCTGGCGGCGTTCTCAGCCGAGACACTGGCCATACTCGAGACCCGGCGCGAGACCTTCCGCCAGCGCCGGGACTTCCTGGTGCGGGCCCTGCGTGAGCTCGGTTTCGGTGTTCCCGTGGTTCCCCAGGGGGCCTTCTACGTCTACGCCGACTGCTCGCGGTATACCGACGACAGCGAACGCTTCTGTCGTGAGCTCTTGGAGACCGCCGGCGTGGCCGTGACGCCCGGGGTCGACTTCGGCGAGCATCGCGCCCGCACACATGTGCGCTTCGCCTATACCACGGACATGGCTCGACTCGAGGAAGGGGTGACCCGACTCGCCCAGTTTCTGGGTCAGTCCGGCTGACTCGGCCTTCCGCACGGGCAGGGTCAATAGCCCCGTTCCAAGGGCGTGTTCACGATGCGTTCGAAGGCGGCATCGGACAGATACGCCGGTTCGTAGACGATGCCGTAACGCTCGAGCCGCCACACGAACAGGCGCAGATGGTTGCGCTCGGCCAACAGCAGCGTGTCATAGAGGAACTCGACGTCCCAGGTGTCCACTTCCACGTCGAGCTGATACTCGAGCTCGTCGATGCTCGCCTCGGCAAGTATTGCTCCGGCGATCAGTGCCCCGGTGAACCGCTCCGTGCCGATGAAGAACAGGTCGTCGCTGAGCGCCTGCAGCTCCGGATCGTCGTAGACACCGGAGGGCAGCCCGCCGGCCGGATCGGGTAGGCCGTACTTGCCCAGCAGCCATACCACCGCATCCCTGTGGGTCTGTTCGGCGGTGTGCAGGTCGAGCAGCACAGGGTCACCCCATTCGTTGTACAGATCCAGGAACAGGTCCATGGCGAGTCGCTGTTGTTCGGCGACGAAGCGCAGCGCCGCGCGTTGTACCCCAGTGGGTGGCTCGTAAGGGAGGGCGTCGATCTCGTCGAAACTGGCCGATGTGAGCCGCGTGGCACCTTCGGGCGTGGTGGCCGTGTACGGCCTGTAGTGTGTTGGCGAAGCCCCTCCGGCGTCGGCCCCGCATCCGCTCAGGACCAGCCCGGCGACCAGGAGGAACGCCGTGCCGAGCGCCGCGCGCACGAGCGTGTGACGTGATGCAGCCATGATTCGACTCCCGCAGTTGGCCCGATCCACGAGAGGAGTCTGGCAGAGGGCTGCTGAACGAAGGCTGAACACCGGCGGCGTGGGCCGGTGTCGTCGCCGCGGTGCACGAAAGGGTCAGTCCTCGAACCGGTAGTGCTTGCGCACGGGGCTGTGCACCGTCCAGGTGCAGGCGAGGCCTTTGGGGAAGGTCACCAGGTCCCCCGCGCGAATGACCACGGGGACACCACCCTCGGGGGTGACCGAGACCTCGCCTTCGAGCAGGTAGCAGGTCTCGGTGCTCTCATAAGTCCAGGGAAAGCTGGAAACCTCGCACGTCCAAACGGGCCAGTCCGAGACGCCGAGGGCGGCGAGGCGCGCCTCGGAGGGCCGGTGCTCAATCCGGATCTCTGCCATGGGCGAAACCGCAGACAAACAGGGCTGGGCCCTCGAGTCTAGCCCGGATCCGGCCTATGGCAAAGGCCGTGCGCCCAGCACAACGCCAGGTGATGAGGCTAGCGCGAGCGGGCGGGCGCGGGCGTCCCGACCCGCCGGTCGAGCGACGTCTGGCGTACCGACTGCGCTACCTGCTGCAAGATGCCATAGCATTCGATGCCGCAGTAGTACAGGACATAGTCGACTGCTTCCGGACAGCAGACCTCGGATGCAGGGATCTCCTGTAGGCACACACGACAACTCAGATGCGCTTCCCGTGTCTCGCGAGGAGGGGCTTGCTGCATGACCCGAGACTCCGTTGGGCGGATGACCGATACACAGGAGTCTAGTCCACGCGCGAAGGCCCTGCTGCGGGTACACGGCCCACGAGCGGCCGTCCTCTGGCCGCCCGTCGCAGGGGAGGATCCTACTTGCCCGCGTAGTAGCGTGCCAGCAGCTTGATCTGCCAGCCCTTCAGGGGAGCCGACATGGCCTCCATGAAGCGGTTCTTGCGCACCTCGGAGTGATACGCGTTCAACGCCTTGACGAGATAGGCCTCGGACTGGCCGCCGATACGCGGGAACGCGGGGTTGGCCTCCAGCCCCCTGCCATCCTCGCCATGGCAGCGGTTGCACCGCTCCACCAGCTCTGAAACGTTCATGGGCTTGCGGGCCGTGGGCGGTGCCGGCTCCATGTGGCTGAAGTAGGTGGCCAGGTTGCGGACCTCCGCTTCGCTGAGCTCTTTCACCGCGCCCTGCATGACTTCGTGCTTGCGTTTGCCCTGCTGATACGCGGTAATGGCCACAACCAGGTACTGGGCATCCTGACCGGCGAGGCTCGGGGTCTTGGGATCCTTGCTGTTGCCATGTTCCCCGTGGCACGAGGTGCAGGCCGCGGAGAGCTGTTCGCCGATGACCTTGTCCCCATCTCCCCCGGGGCGCGGCTTGCGGACCTGGAGGGCATAGTAACTCGCGATCAGATCGATATCGTCGTCGCTGAGCGCGGCCACCATACCTTTCATGACGTCGTTCTCGCGCATCCCACCCTTGTAGGCATGGGTGGCCAGGACCAGATACTCGTCACCAAGCGCTGCCAGGCTGGGGGTTCCCGGGATGGCCGAGTTGCCGTCCGCCCCATGACAGCCGCCGCAAGCCGCCGACTTCTGCTGACCCAGTGCGAGCGGATCCACGTCTTCGAACGGCTGGCCGCGTTCGGCCTCGGGCAGGCCGGCCCCCACAGGAAGCTGTTGTTGCGAGAAGTAGGCCGCCAGATTGCGCATGTCGGTCTCGCTCAGGCCCTCGGTGGCGGTCTTCATCTCCGGACTCTGGCGTTCGCCGCTCTGGTAGGCCTTGAGCGCCTTCACGATGTAGTCGGCGGACTGACCGGCGAGGTGGGGATATTGCGGTGCGGTGCTCAGGCCCTCCTCCCCATGACAGGAAGCGCAGCGTTGTGCAGCCAGCGCTTTTCCGGCCTGCGGATCGGCCGGCGGTTCCGCCGGCTGCTCGGCAGGCGACTGCTGCGCCTTGGTCGATTCCTCTTGCTGCCTCGAACAGCCGGACAGGAGGAGAAGGGTGGGCAACGTGGCCAAGATGAACAGTGACGCGAGACGGATACGCATAGTGGTTTTCCCTGTGCAGACCTCGAAAGCTGGTTTGAGTATCCTATTCGATCGTGGCGCTCACACGCACGGCGAGACTGCAGTGCCGCTCCGATCCAACGTCCCCCCAGGCAACGGCGGATGGCGGATCCGTCGCAGCGACCTATCATTTCAGATTCCGGACCGGATGGGTTTGACGAAGGTCAAAGATCATCCACTATATCCGAATATACTAAAAAACTGTCTTAGAAGGAGACATCCCATGCAAGGCAAGATCTTCATCGTTGGATTGGGCGTCTTGGGGCTGGTCGCCCTCGGGGGGTGTGAGCCGAAGAGCGGCCGCGGCCACTTGAGCTATGCCAAGGACGTCAAGCCGATACTGGACCAGTATTGCGGAGAATGCCACATGCCCGGTGGCCCAGGGGCGGAGAAGAGCGGTTTCAAGGTCGACAACTACCGTAACGTGATGAAGGGGACCAAGTTCGGTCCGGTGATCATCCCGGGTTCGGCCGAGTCGAGCACCTTGTACCGTCTGGTGGCGGGCAAAGTGGATCCCTCCATTCGCATGCCCCACGGGAAGGAGCCGCTGAAGCCCGAGGAGATCGAGACGATCCGGCAGTGGATCGAAGAGGGCGCCAACGAATATTGAACAAAGGGGCGCGACAGGCATTCGCCCGGCGGTGGAAAACTCGGTACCCGGTCCCCGGACATATGCACCGGGCAGCGGACCGCCGGTAGGGCGGACCGTAGCCCGCGCTACGGACGGCCTGGTATGGGAGCGGACCGGTTTCTCTCGCAGGCCTGTCACGCATGGAAGGCCTCACAGGCGCAGGACGTCGTGAGAGGCGCCACGATTCTCAAACACTCGGAAGGACCGGAGACACGATGAGTACCCAACCAGAGCTGACCTCCATCTATCGATTCCACTTCACCCGACTGCCATTGTCCATGCGTCTCACGTATACGATGACGCTGCTGGTGCTCGGCCTCGGTTACCTGTTCGCGCTGATCTACGTCTGGACCTCCCATGCCGGTCGCGACGGGGATCCGATGCTCTCGGTCACCGACCTCATCATCGCCTACAGCGGGAGCAAGAGCGGCACCAAATTGGAATCGGCCCTGCTCGGCCCCATGAGCGGGATGCTTCCCTCCAAGGAACGTGCGGACATCATCGGCTGGATCCACGAGGGCGCCAAGGAGGACGCCTACCACAAGGGTGTGGAGGACATCATCCAAAAGCGCTGTCTCGCCTGCCACGATGGCAGCAATCCGCATATTCCCAACTTCACGAAGTTCGAAGGCATCCATGAAGTGACCCAGCGCGACACCGGGATGAACATTCCCACCCTGGTGCGGGTCTCACACATCCATCTGTTCGGGCTCACTTTCATCTTCTTCATCACCAGCGTGATCTTCTCGCACGCCTATGTGCGCCCGCTGTGGTTCAAGTGTGTGGTGATCGCGGTACCGTTCCTGATGATCCTGTTCGATGTGTTTTCTTGGTACCTCACCAAGCTGCATCCCATGTTCGCGTGGATGGTGATCATCAGTGGGGCATTCATGGCCATGGCCTTCGCCATCGAGTTCTTCGTCTCGCTGTACCAGATGTGGCTCTACCGGCTACCCGAAGAACTCGAGAAGAACGGCGGCCGGATCCCGACCATCGGCTGAGGATACACTGATTCAGTGGGCAAGGCGGGTGCAGCGCAAGGGATGCGAGAACGCCACCCGGCGCAGCGATGCGCCGCCACAGTCAGCGAATCGGTGTTCCCCTGAGATTCGGGAGCATGATGCACGGTGAAGCGAGCGGCCTTGCGGCCGCTCGCTTCACGTTCACGAACGATTCACTGCTGAATGGGGCAGCTGGCCCCATCTCCCGCGGTGCGAAACCCCGTCGCCGCCAGGAAAGCCCAAAAGGCCAGGGGTAGAAGGAGAACCGGTAGCAGCCAGACCCAGAAGGCGTGGGTGAGCTCCATCAGGAGGATGAAACCCATCCACGCCATGGCCAGCAACATGATGTAGAGCAGGCAGTAGCTACTGCGCAAACAAGGGCTGAGCCTGCGCACGCGCAGGAAGTGTACGACCGGGACGACTTGGAGCACTCCGACGAGCACAAGGACTATGACTGCACCGATGGTCGCATGCATGGTGGCATTCTCCTCTCCCTCCAAGCCCATCGAGTGGTCCATCTTTGGTTTTGTTGTCGCATCCCGCCGCTTCCACATGCGGACATGGCGCTGGGCTTTTCAGAATCTCCAATCCAATCAATTGGATCAAAATCAAATCTGAGGCATTGTTCAATGTACTCGGGTCATCGGAGCGTCTTCCTTCGCACCCCTTGCACCCGCACATAAACCCCTTATAGGCCCCAGACCGATCCCACGCCATGACTTCATTGACGAACATCATAGGCGTGGATAGCCAAATCGTACCAGCAGGACTTGACAATTCGCAATGGCAAGTCGGATCCGCAGGCTGGACACATGAGGCGGGTTCCCGCGTCCGGCAGCCCTCCTTATCCGCATCCAAACACCGCTGCCTTCCGTATCTCTTTACGGGCCGGGCCAACCGGAAGAAGACTTGGATCCACAACGAGGCGAGCTGTCGCCGAGGAGAGGAACGATGGGCAAGACATGGATTACCTTGAGCATAGCAGGAGCCCTGAGCCTGGCAGGAACGGCCGGTGCGTCCACCATCTACACGCTGGTCAATGGCCAGTATTCGGCCGTCTCCCACAGCCACAGTGCAGCGCGCACGGAACTGGGTGCCTGGG